>NZ_JAQFUY010000003.1:0-300188 GCF_027716745.1 Bacillus cereus group sp. Bc010 | reverse complement strand
CTCCAGATAAAACAGTATTGAGTCCATCATACCAGATGGACTCTTTTTTTACTGTCTACCTAAAGGGGATAATACCAGTAAGCGACTTTTTAATATCCGTATTCCCAATCTATTTCATCTTCATTCCAAAGTACAGAGGATACTTTGCCAAGGTGAACAACTGATTCATTCACAGCGCATGTGCAATTTTCTTCTCCTGTTTTATGCTGTAACTCTTCATACACTGATTTTTCAACGTTTTCTAGAACGACCAAATTTTCTTCTTTTAAAACAAGCGTAGTACCCGCCATATTTATCTTCCTCCTACTAAAATAATGATCACTTATTTGTAAACATAGATAGTATGGATTATATGCTGTATTTTGCTATAGTTGTCCGTCTTATGAAGTATTTTTTATTTTCTTTGTAATCCGTATTCATTGTATACTGCCGGGCAGAAATTTGGTACAGGGTTTACATTCATTTCGAAAATCTGTAACAATTATTATGTGTTGTTAACAAAGAATTAACAAATATGTTAAGAAAAATCAAAATTTTAAAACAAACAAACCTGTAAAATGATATAATCATATCAAAATACATATAGGGGATGAGAGGCTATGGAGCTTATCCGTGATTTAATGATCCAAATTGCCATCATTATTTTGCCACTATTTTTATACGAAGCGATTCGTTTAAATCGTTATCAAGAAATGCCTCCGAAGCCGAACCGCTACTTTATTATGTTTTTATCTAGCATTACACTCGTTCTCTCTATGACATACTCTATTTGTTTTGGGGACGTTTGCGGGTATAACTTTCACCCAATCCCAATTGTTAGTGGTTTTTTATATGGTGGGATTGTTGGTTTAATCCCGGCCGTTATTTTTGTTGTCTATGAATGGGTGCTAAAGGGCATAAACCTTCTTCCAGTCATAGAAGTAATATTTCTATTGATAGTTCCATTATTTTTATCAAAGAAATGGTCTCTATTTTCAAGGGATAAGAAGCTAATTTTAGCATTTATGATTTCATCATTGTACGTACTTGTTTCTTTAGTGATTGGTATGATTAACGTTCTGTTAGAAACGGGATTTACACCATATGTTTCGCACTTATATAGCGGATATATATTTGCTTCGCTTATTATGGTTATGACAATGGTATTTCAGGTGTACTTAACAGAATATTTAAATGAAAATGCAATACTACGTACAGAGATGCAAAAGTCAGAGAAACTTAATATTGTAAGTGAGTTAGCAGCAAGTGTTGCACATGAGGTTCGAAATCCACTCACTGTTGTTCGTGGTTTTATTCAATTGCTAGAAAGTACGGAAGATGTGAAGAATAAGGATTATATGCGTCTCGTATTAGCTGAATTGGACCGGGCAGAACAAATTATTTCAGATTATTTAAATTTAGCAAGACCACAAATTGAGAAAAAAGAACATATTTGCTTATCCGCTCAATTAATAGAAATGACAACTCTTATGTCATCATTTGCAGCGATGCAAGGTGTATATTTGCAAGTTGAAATTTCTGAAAGTCTTTATACGATCGGTGATAAAACGAAATTGAAGCAAGCTATTATGAATGTTGTTAAAAATGGTATTGAAGCAATTCAAGGAAATAAAGGATATTTAAAAGTAACGGCTATGCAAAAAGATGAAACGATTGTAATAAGAGTTAAAGACAGTGGTGTTGGGATGACGAAAGAACAATTAGCAAGGCTCGGACAACCGTATTATTCTTTAAAAGAAAAAGGGACAGGATTAGGACTAATGGTAACATTTAGTATTTTACAAGCGCATAATGGTACGCTGGAATATAAAAGCGAAAGTGGGAAAGGGACTGAAGCAATTATTATATTGCCAGCTGTAAGAAATAAGGAATAAAAGTTACCGATAGAAGGTAACTTTTTATTTTATATTAGAAAAAATATATTATGCTATTCAGTTGTTTTTTCTTGTTTTGTTCGGCTAAATAAACTTCTAAATGATTGGAAAAAGCTTTGTTCTTTTGAGGCGGCGACTAATCTTTTTGTTTCTTGAATTTCGCGAATTACTTGCATAAGTTGTGCATCACGGTTGCTATCTTTATTATAAATTTGATTTACGAGTTTATTCATTTTTTCTTCTTGTTTAGATTCTCGTTTATACATATGATTCATTAATAAGTCCATCTTTTCTTTTTGCAGAGCATCTGTTTGAGCGGCATGATCCACTAACTCTTGTAGCATTTTTTCTTGAGATCCTTCTTTTACATAAACTTGTTGCATCAACTCATCTAGCTTTTCATCTTTTAAACGATTTTGGGTAATAAGGGTAGAATTTTGATGAATAATGGCTTCATTTAGTTGAGCGAGCATTTCAAGTTTTAACATGAACTCCTCGAAGTTACGCCCATCTTCTTTTTCTTTCGGTTGTATTTCTTGCGTATCTTGTATAACTGGTACAGGTGGGGCCTCTTTTTCTTTTAAAATAATTGGTATCGTTTCTGAAATATCTTCCTGCAATGTAGCAGCTCTTTCATGTATAGATTTCAATAGTTTTAAATCATCAAGTTTATAAATACGAGCATCAGCTGTTTTGGAAATTATATAACCATGTTCCTCTAACAGTTGACTATATTTGCGGACTATATGTTTTGGGATGCCTGTTTTATTCGTCACATCTTTCGTTTTATAGGTAGCTTCCATGATATTTCCTCCCCAAAAAGTATCGTATATATCATTTCAATCTTTTATGAGGACTTCCTTTGAAAAAGAATGTCGGAAGGCTATTAGTTTTCTACAGCATTAGTGAAAAGATGAAGAAAAATGAGAGTTTTTGGCGGAATGGCGAAGAAGAGCTAAAATAATGTCTGAAAACATATACAGGATAAGTTTGTTATAATAAAGTGAAACTTTAATCAGTGGGGGTTTTATTCATCCACCACTGATTATCAGCCCTCACCAATCGGGCTTTTACGGACAGTTAATCCCCCACCTAACTTCTTTGCTTTCGCTGAATTTTGAGGTGGGGGTCTTACTGCTCGTTAATGCGTGATAACTGAGGAAAAGAAACAGGTAGAATCACGGAGGTATACATGAAACAATTAAAAGGTATTATCATTTCAATTATTGCAATTCTTTCTATTGTAGTAGCGGTGTATGAAGTGCTTGTTCCAGAGGAAACAAGTATTAAAAAAACAAATGCGTATGATCAAGTTCTAGAATTTCCGAAAGATCGATATCCAGAGACAGGGAAACATATTACGGATGCTATAAAAGAAGGACATTCAGAAGTTTGTACAATCGACCGTGGTGGTGCTGCGGATAGAAGAAAATTATCGTTAGCTCCATACCCATCAAAAAAAGGGTATGATCGTGATGAATGGCCAATGGCGATGTGTAAAGAAGGCGGAAAAGGAGCGCATATTGAATATATAAGTCCAGCCGATAACCGCGGAGCAGGCTCTTGGGTAGGAAATAAGTTAGATAAATACCCAGATGGTACGCGTGTGAAATTTGACGTAAAGTAGTAGTTGCATATTTCATAATGAAGGAGAAGGGAACGATGGAGTTAACAATTTCGTATTCGCAATTAATGTTGATGAACTATGACGGTGATCAGCCTTACGTTGACTGGACGGATGAAGATTTTGAAAGAGGTTATGCGAAGGCGGATGGAACTGTTATTTTTGAAGCACTTTCTGATTATACTTGTGAAGTAAAAGTGACCCTAGGGAAACATATTGAGAAAAAAGAAGTGATTAGAACGGTTACAGTTCCTTTTACAGTTGAAAATGAATGTATCGTTGTAGCAAGTATTCTTTCAAATAAATTTCAAATTCCTATTCCAAATGGTGAGTATACGGTTGTATTACAAGCAACACCTCTTGAAGAACCAACGGATGATGAATTATATAAAATACAATATGAATTCTTTTTTGAAAGTAAAGAATAAAAAATGGGGTATCCTCAAAAAGGATACCCCATTTTTATTATGCGTTTGTTTTTAGCAAGGAACGAGCGTCTTTTGCCGCTTGCACCATGTGCTCTAAAGCTGGAATAACTTCTTCTGTTCTTCTCGTTTTCAAACCACAATCAGGATTAATCCAGAAATATTTAGGATCGCATACTTTTAAAGATTGTTCTACGATTTTATACATTTCATCTTTACTTGGTACACGTGGGCTATGAATATCATATACACCTAGACCGATGCCTTTTTCATATGTTGTATGTTTTAATGTATCAATAAATTCACCGTGACTTCTTGATGTTTCGATAGAAATCACATCTGCATCTAATGCGCGAATCGCATCAACGATATCTTCGAAGTTACTGTAACACATATGAGTATGAATTTGTGTTTCATTTGCTACAGATGAAGTTGCTAAAAGGAAGGATTGTACTGCCCATGTAATATAAGCGTCCCAATCTTTTTCTTTTAGTGGCATTCCTTCACGAAGTGCTGGCTCATCGACTTGAATTACTCGAATTCCGGAAGATTCAAGTAGTTCAATTTCATGACGAAGAGCTAATGCAATTTGATATGAAACTTCTTTTCTTGGAATGTCATTTCGAACGAAGGACCAATTTAAAATCGTAACAGGTCCAGTTAACATTCCTTTTACAACTTTCTCTGTTAAGCTTTGTGCATACACAGTTTCCTTAATAGTCATTCCGTTAATAAAGGCTACATCACCATAAATAACAGGTGGTTTTACGCAGCGGGAACCGTATGATTGCACCCAACCGTTTTTAGTGAATGAGAAACCAGCAAGGCGTTCACCAAAATATTCGACCATGTCAGTTCTTTCAAATTCACCATGTACAAGAACATCAAGACCAATTTCTTCTTGGTAACGAATCCATTTTTCTGTCTCTTTTTCAATAAATTGTTCATATTGTTCATTTGAAATAGCACCGTTACGCCATTCTTTTCGCGTTTGGCGAACTTCAGTTGTTTGCGGGAAGCTACCGATAGTTGTTGTTGGTAACAACGGTAACTTCAGGGCAACTTGTTGTAATTCATATCGTTTTTCAAATGGAAGAGGACGTGAAAAATCTTCTTCTTTTAATGCTGTTCGTGCTGCTTTGACATCTTCTCGGTTACGTGCAGCAGATGAACGAATTGTATGATGTACATTTCGATATGTTTCCAGCTCATTATGAATGCTTTCTGTACCTTGAGTTAGAGCGGAATGAATAAGAACTAACTCTTCTAATTTTTGATTTGCAAATGCCAACGCATCAAATAGCTCAGTCGATAAGTGAGTTTCTTCTGTTTTATCGATTGGCGTATGCAATAAGCTACAAGAAGGCTGAACGATGAAATCTTTCGTTTGGACTTGTTTTTGTAACGTTGTAAATAACGTAAGAACTTCATCAAGATCGGCTCTCCAAATGTTACGGCCATCTATACAACCAACAGCTAAAGTTTTATCAGCTGGGAATCCATATTTTGAAATAGCATGTAGATTACCTTCTTTACCATGAACGAAATCTAATCCAATACTTGATACTGGGAATGTAATAATTTCTTCATAGTTTTCTTCTACACTATCAAAATATGTTTGTAAAAGAAGATTCGCATTTGGAACTTCTTTACGAATAGCTTCATAAATTTCTTTTGCTTGTTGAACTTCTTCTTTCGTTAAAGAAGCGAAAATCGGTTCATCAACTTGAATGATTTGTGCACCAGCTGCATGTAGTTCTGAAAGCAGTTGTACGTAGGGTGCAACTAACTGTTTTAAAATAGTAGCAAATTGTTCTTGTGTATAGCCTTTAGCTAATTTCAAGAAAGTATATGGTCCTAAAATAACAGGTTTTCCATCTATTCCTAATTCTTGTTTTGCCTCTTCGTATAAGCGAAGTGGACGATTATCTTTTAAAGAGATTTGTAATCCCTCTTCATATTCTGGAACGATATAATGATAGTTTGTGTTAAACCATTTTGTCATTTCGGAAGCTACGTGATCTTTAGAGCCACGCGCCATTGCGAAATATACATCAAGGTAAGATGTAAACTCAGAAAAACGTGATGGGATAAATCCTAGCATATAAGCAGTGTCCAAAACGTGATCGTAATATGTAAAGTCGCCAATTGGAATAAGTTCAATCCCTTTTTCTTGCTGTGCTTTAACGTGTTGAAGACGAATTTCTTTCATTGTTGTTAAAAATTGTTCTTCATCAATTTTATTAGACCAAAAAGCTTCCAATGTTTTTTTCCACTCTCGTTGTAGTCCGATACGTGGATAACCTAAGTTACTTGTTTGAATTGCCATTTCAAATTCCTCCCCAATTGAAAGTAAGCATTTCCGTTTACTAGGAAATACCTATAACAAAAAGCATAAAGGCATAGAAAATAAGCCTTCCTTTTTGTTTTAACACCTCATCATCATCCGTGAATCTATCAGTGTTGTTAAAACAGGCAGGTCTCCTGACTTATGCTTCATATGATTTCTTTCACCTTCCCGTTTTCACAGTGGCATTAAAAAGAAATCTCAGCATTTACAGTGGCGGGACCGTGTTGGAGTTTCACCAAGCTTCCCTTTTAAACACGAAACAAACTGTTCGTGTACCCATTTTCCTTTTGAAAGGAATTTAACAAGCGATATGATATTGAAACAAATTCTAACACAATTTTTGGAATTTTGTCTACTGTTTTGAAATAAGAAAATTCTAAAGTTTTGTATTTTAATTATTTGTATTTTTCTGATTTTTTAGAGTGGAGAAACATGAGGAGAATTGAAATAAAGTGCGATTAAATTTATAAAGAAATGGGTACCTATACATACATAAGATGCCAGTTATGTTATTAAATAATTGGTTTATCTTATATAGAAAATTAAACAAGCATAACCCCATCCTAAATTAGAATGGAGTTATATTTGTTTTAGAATTTGAAATAAAATAACTATATTGTCATTTTACAGTTTCTATTTTGAAAGTTTAATCCGCATCTATATCAATTTCTGAAAGTCGCCCGGCAACAGCATCTGCAAGAAGGGTGTTTAACCATTGCAATTCAACTGTAATATGTTCAATAACGCTTTGCAAAATATATAGTTGTGCGCGTGGGATTTTTCCTTTGCTACAGTCATAAATAGTTTGCATGTTATGTAAATATTGAACGGTATCATTTTTCTTTTTTTCTAAAATAGGAATTAACTCTTGATCATCACCAAAATGAGCGAAAGAGAGTGCCGAATAAATTGGTTTATATATTTGATTTTTTGCCTCGAATTGTTTTAATAATAATGTGTGAAATAAACGTTTACCTTCGTTTGTTATATGAAAAATTGTTTTATCTGGTCTATTTGTATCTCGAACAATAGTTGTAACACGAATTGCCCCTTGTTTTTCTAATTGCTCAAAGGCATAGTAAAGTGATCCTTTTGCATATTTAATATAACAGTCCATTTGTCGTTCTTTCATTATGTGCTGCACTTCATATGGATGTTTATCCCCTTCGAGTAGCAAGCCGAGAATGACTAATTTCATGCTCATGCTGTCTCAACCCCTATATATAAACTTTATACATATTATAAACGGCATATCCGTTTTCATAAAGGGATATGCCGTTATATTAGCTTACTTGCTTTTGTTTTTGTTTCGTTGTTGGTCCTGTAAAAAGACGCTCATTTCCCATAAGTAAAATGCAAATAATACTTAGTACAGCCGGGATCAGTGCCCAGAAGAATGTACTGGCAATAGATGTAGCTAGAGCTTCTTTAATACCAGTTAATATTTCAGCTGGTATTTTATCGGTAGCACCTGGTGATAATAAGAAACTTGTGTCTCCACCCTTTGGAGCTAATTTTGCTAGTTCAGGTGGGAAGAGAGTGTTTAGTTTATCTGTAAAAATATGATTTTGAATTGTACCGAAAATTGTTACACCAAGAGTCATACCGAGTGAACGGAAAAATGAGTTTGTTGATGTAGCAGAACCACGGTCTCTCATTTCTAATTTGTGAATCGAAGACATACTTAAAACTGAGAATGAGAAACCAACACCAAGTCCAGCGAGAACCATAAATAGTGTTACGAGTAGGCGAGGTGTATCCATTGTTAAAGTGCTTAGTAAATAAATGCCAAGAACGAAGAAAACTCCAGATGCCATCATAATGTTACGATAACTTGTTCGAGAAGCTAACTGTCCACCTGTTTGACTTCCAATTACAGAGCCAATCATCATAGGTGTTAAAATTAACCCAGCATTTGAGGCTGAACCACCGAGAACACCTTGAACAAAGATTGGGATATAAACTGTACAGATGATAAAAGCGGCACCATAGAAAAAGGCAACACCTTGGCTAGCTGCGAATAAAGGTTTTTTAAATAGATGGAAAGAAATGATAGGCTCGGTTGCTTTTCGTTCTACGAAGAAGAAAATAATAAGCATAATAACAACTGTTGTAAATAAGCCGATAATCACAGTGGAATTCCATGCGTATTCTTTACCACCAAGTTCTAAGGCGAACATTAAGCAAACGATACTAATAACAAGTGTAATAGCGCCAGCCCAATCAATTTTTTGTTTTCTAAATTCTAGAGATTCACTGTAATATTTCGTAATGAAGAAGAAGGAAATAAGTCCTAATGGAATATTAATATAGAAGACCCAGTGCCAACTTATATAGTCTGTAATATAAGCACCTAATAAAGGGCCGAATACACTAGATGTTCCGAAAACAGCACCGAATAGCCCTGTCATTTTTCCGCGCTTTTCTGGTGGGAATATGTCGTACATAATAGTGAAGGCGATAGGCATAAGAGCGCCGCCACCAATTCCTTGAATTGCTCTATAAATACTTAGTTGCTCAATACTAGATGCTGTTCCGCAAAGTGCAGAACCGAACAAGAAAAGAATAAGGCCACCAATATAAAAGCGTTTCCGTCCATACATATCAGAAAGTTTTCCGAAGATAGGCATCCCTGCCATTGTTGCTACCATATATGCAGACGTAACCCAAACGAACTTGTCAAATCCTCCTAGGTCTCCAACGATTGTTGCCATTGCTGTTGCAACGATTGTATTATCCATTGCAGCCATTAAAATACCAAGTAGTAAACCCGCAACAACAAATTTTGTCTTGCTGGAGTCTTTTTTTGATAATTGAGATTCCAAAGATAACCCTCCTTTAATAATAAGTAAACTATATTAAGTTTTGAGTGCAGCGCATAAAAATTATAAATATATTTTTTAAAATCAATTTACACAAGTGCACTGACAAAGCCATAAAGAATATTATAGTCAAATTTGACTAAAAGGCAAACTTTTTCTTCCGTCAAAATATTCTGTTGTATGGACAGCAAAAGAGTGAGTAATACTTAGTATTGGTAAAAAGTCAATGAAGGAAATTGTAAAAAAATATTTCAGTAAGAATACCTGCTGTTAACAGATGAAAAATGGTTTTTTCTTTACTTTGTCGAATAGGATAAAAGGAAGAGTAATAACTATATATCGTTTGTAACGAGCTTTATTAATATTGTGTAGAGAGGCAGAATAAGGTCGTATGGATATGATGCATCTGAAATGGGGTGAATATTATTATGAAAATATGGAAACGAATTCCGGATCAAGGAAGGCGTTCAATACCGCTACAACCGGTATTATGGATTGATGGCTCAAAAAAGGAAAACGAATGTCCTAACGTAGCAGTTACATTACAAATCCGTAGTATGTATAAAGAAAAATTTTCATATGAACTGACCTGTGATGTAAACGACATACTTATTATTCGAATTGAAGTTGAAAATAAAGGAATGAAAATGATTTCACGAGTTGTAGTAAGTCATATGATTCGAGATTATTTTGCATATATTCCAAATTCATTAAAGGCTGATAAGGGAATGAGCGAGTTTCTGTTCCAGCTTGTAAGGTGGAGAATCGATAATTTATTACCAAATGAGAAGGTAGAATTAATTTGTAAAATAAAAGCAAATAAAGATAAAGAACTCAAAAACACACTATTTCAGGCTACATATACATTTCAATATAACGGAGTATCATATGGTCCGCTGCAAACAAATGAAGTTGTTGTACGGCAATGATAAAAAGGAACCTGTATGAAAGGTTCCTTTTTTAGTCCCTTTTTTGTTCGATCCATATTTACAATAGCGTCAATTTGATTATATGTAATGAAGTTTACTCCGAAAGAATTAAATAGTAATTTTAGCGACAACAGAAACCCCGATAGTAAACGTATAATATCTGATAGATTTTTCTTTTGTAGCATGTAGGTCACCATATTTCTAAAATGATGTATGGTATATATGAAATAGAATAGAAATGGTAGACAAGCTTAAGCGGAAATGTACACTCAATATGTACATTTTTTATTTTGTAGAAAAACATAATTGTTATAGAAACATATATTGGTATAGAAGGGAGGCGAAGTATGAAACATAAAGGGAAAATTAGTGGATTATTACTTGGGAATACAGTGGCAGTTACAGAATGGATTGCGCTTCAGGATGTAATTACAAAACTGGATTCGCGATCATTTTATACCGTCTTTATTATTTATATATTGCAAATGATACTCAGCTATTATTTTGGACATTGGTATGATAAAAGAGCGAGTGGGCGTATGGATACGGAAGTAGGAGGAATGGCAAGTAATGATTTTGTAGTTGATTTTTTTGAGAAAGTAGCTGCTTTATCAGAACGAGATTCTCATAATATTACAGTGTACATTCTTTCTGTGAAAGAATGGAAAGGACTAAAAGAAACAGTGCAAGAAAAAAAATTGGAGGTGTTAGTACAAAAGTTGGAGAGTACGATTGTAAAGACAATTCGTAAAGGCGATGTCGTTACGAAGTGGGATGAAAATAAGTATGTTATTGTGGCGATCGATAACGGACATGAAAAATCGACAATAACAAACCGATTAATGAAAAATATTGAAAGTGAAATAGAAAATGGCTTGTTAAGTATGACTCTATTATTTGGGGCTGCTAGTTATCCAATAGAAGGAAAAACGTTTGAAGAATTGTTAAGAAAGGCACAAAATCAATTGTACCAGCATAGAAATTCGTAAGAAAATAAGTAAAACTTTGATGTAAAGAAATATGATATGAAGAAGTTTTGATTGTAACATTTTTTTGACTTTTATTACAAAAAGAACTTTTTTTGTAATAAAAGTCTTTAAAAATATATGAAATAGGCATATAATTATGATGGATGTGTCAATGCATTTTGCACAATGTGTTTCACTTTAAAAGTGTAGAGGAAAGCATACTCTACACTTTTCCTTTTTAGGGAATAGTTGCAAGATAGCAATTATACTGTGTAAAATGAACAAAGAGATTATTTGATAGAAAGCGGGAAAGGGAATGATAGACGTGAGAGAACAACGAACATCTTTTATCAGGTGAATGATTACTGTTGTTCTTCAAATTAGTATGGTTGTGATGAATTCCGTTGTACTTTTGTGTAATACATAATATCAATAGGTTTTAAAAAGTGCCAAGTAAAAGATGGATATGGAACTGCTATTTAGTCCAAAAACGGAAAATGTAATTTCAAGTAATACAATTTGTACAAGCATTATAAACAATATGAATGATTTTCGTGAAAAAGGTGCGAGTGTGGAGTTTATAGAAGGTTATACAATTTCATAGCTTTTTACACGATGATCGTATATAAGTAGGAGGAAAAAGATGTTGAAATATAGTAAATTAGCAATTGTAACTGCATTATCAATGACTTTACTAGCGGGTTGTTTCGGGCCGAAACCAGAAGAGGAATTATATGTTGCATTTGAAAATGCTGCAAAGCAAGAAAAAACAATGTTTGAAGATGCAAAAAAACTTGAAACTTTAGAGAAAGAGGGACAAGAATTATATAACCAGATTGTTCAAGAAGGAAAAGATAATAATCAAACTGTTAAGGAAAAACTAAACCAAGCAGTGAAAAATACAGATGAACGAGAAAAAGTGCTTAAAAAAGAAAAAGAATCTTTAAATAAGGCACAAGAAGAAGTGAAATCGGCAGATAAATATGTGAAGAAAATTGAAGATAAGAAATTGAAAGATCAAGCGGATAAAGTGAAAAGCACATATGAGAAACGACATGATTCATTTAACAAAATGTATGATAGCTATAATAAATCGTTAAAACAAGAAAAAGAATTATATACAATGCTACAAGATAAAGGTACAAAATTAAAAGATATTAGTGAAAAAGTAAAAGTAGTAAATCAGTCTTACAAAGATATTGAATCAGAAAAAGACAAGTTTAATGAATTTACGAAATCTTATAATACAGAAAAAATAGCTTTTTATAAACAAGCAAATATTAAAATTAAAGAAGAGAAAAAATAAAACAGTTTGGCCTACAATTGGCCAAACTGTTTTATTTTTTTGTATAGGTACGACTATACCATGGGACAGGTTCACTTAATTTTTTTTCTTGTTTTAGCGCTTCAGGACCAATATAATCTTGAAGTGTTTTTTTTGCTACTGTTAAAGATAAGGTTGTTTTCGGATTTCGATAGGAGGATTCAAGATGACCGAGATGTGGTAGGATTCGAAAATCTTCTTTTGTAGGAGGAATATGGAAAAAGTAATCACCTAAACGTATAAGAACATCAGATTGTTGTTGGCTAAA
The DNA here is from genome assembly GCF_027716745.1 of Bacillus cereus group sp. Bc010. Lineage (NCBI taxonomy): Bacteria > Bacillati > Bacillota > Bacilli > Caryophanales > Bacillaceae > Bacillus > Bacillus cereus group sp. Bc010. The sequence goes on along the minus strand of NZ_JAQFUY010000003.1, from coordinate 287,604 downwards.
ACGTGGATTTCTAGAGAAATGTAATCCTTCTTTAATAGCTTTTTTTTCAGTAATTAAGCGTTCTAAAGCTGTCTTTTTTAACCAGTATAAATACTTCGGATTAGTTGCAGCTTTAGCATGACGATTCACAACGAAAATAGATTGAGCTAGTCGATTAATAGAATGTTGGTTTTGTAATTGAGATTGTGGTTGTGAAGGTTTCATATTAAATCTCCTTTCAATTTTTCATTATTATACCATAAGTAAAAGCGATTTTTATTATATGCAAAAAGTGATTGTATATATTTTCAATATTAAAGCAATATTGTTACAAAAAACAACTATTTTGTATAATAGTAATAGAATGTGTTTTAGAAATTTGATAATGAAAGAGTGAGAAGTTTGAAAGAAATATTAAAACAGCAATATGCCATTATAGATATTGGATCTAATACAATGCGTTTAGTTATTTATGAAAAGCAAAACGGAGGTTTTTATAAAGAGATTGAGAATACGAAAGTGGTTGCAAGGTTAAGGAATTACTTAGTCGATGGTGTGTTGATTGAAGAAGGAATAGAGGTATTGTTACAAACATTATTTCAATTTCAAGAAAGTACACGATTCCATCAGTTGCGCCATGTACTTTGTGTTGCAACAGCAACAATTAGGCAGGCTGAGAATCAAGAGGAAATTAAAAAACTTGTTGAAGGACAAACAGACTTTACTCTTAGAGTATTATCAGAATATGAAGAAGCACGTTACGGCTATTTAGCGGTTATGAATTCAACTTCGTTCTCGGAAGGGATTACAGTAGATATTGGTGGAGGAAGTACGGAAGTTACATACTTTCGAAATAGAGAGATTTTAGAGTATCATAGCTTTCCTTTTGGGGCACTTTCTTTAAAGCAACAATTTATTAAAGAGGATATACCTACTGAAGAAGAGTTGGACAAGCTTCAAACGTACCTAGAATATCAATTTCGAACATTACCATGGTTAATTGATAAGAAATTACCCCTTATTGCAATTGGTGGTAGTGCGAGGAACTTAGTGAAAATTCATCAAAATTTAATTTGTTATCCTATAGCAGGAGTACATTTATACAAGATGAAAGAAGAAGATATTAAAAATGTGAAAGAAGAATTGGAAGGCTTGTCGTTCATAGAACTTCAAAAATTGGAAGGATTGGCAAAAGATCGAGCGGATACAATTGTTCCCGCAGTCGAAGTATTTCATACGCTTGTTAATGTTATAGAGGCACCAGCATTTGTATTAAGTAGAAAAGGATTAAGAGAAGGTGTTTTCTATGAAGAGTTGACAAAAGATTTGGGGATTTCATATTATCCGAACGTGGTCGAAGAAAGTTTGTATTTATTATCACATGAATATGAAATGGACATGGAATTTGTAATGCAGCTTATTAAACATGGAAGATTAATTTGTCAACAGCTTGAAGAAACAGGGCTGATTTCTATGTCAGTAAAAGACTGGGAAGTGTTCCATCAAGCAGCGAAAGTATTTAATATAGGCAAATATATAGACGAAGAAGCGAGCCGCTTACATACGTTTTATTTATTAGCAAATAAAACAATTGATGGTATGATGCATAAAGAGCGAGTTAGATTAGCGCTTATTGCGTCTTATAAATCAAAAATGTTATTCAAACAACATCTGTCTCCGTTTGAAGGATGGTTTGATAAAAACGAACAAAAAAAAATCCGCCTATTAGGGGCTGTTTTACAATTTTCAGCAGCTCTAAATATAAGACAAAGATCGCTTGTTGAATCGATATCTATAACAGAAAGTAAAGAAGGATTAACATTTAAAATTGTATGTGAGCAATCGGCATTAGCGGAAAAAGTGCAAGCTGAAAAGCAAAAAAAGCAGCTGGAAAGAGTATTGAAAACGAATATTAACTTATTCTTCGAATCAAAACACTAAGTTGTACGGATGTCTTCACAAAAAATTAACACTTTGGAATATTGTAATTTGTTAAAATGAAAGTAACTAAATTATAGTAAAAAAGTTTCAAGGGAAGTGTGAAGAGGATGGAAATGTTGAAGGGGAATATAGTCAATTTAAATGATACAGCTTATTACAACAATAGAGAACTAAGTTGGTTAGCATTTAATGAACGTGTACTACAAGAAGCACAGGATGAGATGAATCCGCTTTTAGAAAGATTAAAGTTTATTAGCATTTTTAGCTCCAATTTAGATGAATTCTTTATGGTACGTGTAGCAGGATTGAAGGATCAAGTGAGCGCTGGGTTTAACCAACCAGAAAATAAGGCTGGCTTAACACCAAAAAAGCAATTAAATAAAATTGCGATAAAGGCCCATGAATTAATGACTGTACAATATGATACGTTTAAAAATTATGTGTTGCCAGCGTTAGAGTTAGAGGGGATTGAGCGTTTAACATTCCATGATTTGACGAAAGAACAAAGAGAATTTATAGAAGAGTATTTTGATGAGCAAATTTTCCCAGTCTTAACACCTGTAGCTATCGATGCGTATCGTCCATTTCCTATGTTATTAAATAAAAGTTTGAATTTAGCTACTCTTTTATATGATGAGAAACAAGTGGAGGAAGAAAACCGCACGAAGTTAGGAATTGTACAAGTTCCTTCATTACTTGAACGTTTCATATTTTTACCGAGTGAAGGGCAAAAGCATAAATTTATTTTATTAGAAGATGTAATTAGTGGTTTTACTCATAAATTATTCACTGGATATAAAGTATCATCTGTTACTCGTTTCCGTATTACACGCAATGCGGATTTAACGATTCATGAAGAAGGTGCGAGAGATTTATTAAAAGTAATTGAAAAAGAATTAAAAAAGCGTAAGTGGGGAGCTGCTGTACGTTTAGAAGTTGGCAAAGAACACATTGATGAAAGAGTATTAGCGTTATTATATGAAGTGTTGGAAGTAAAAGATGAAGATGTGTATATAATGGATGGACCGTTAGATTTAACATGTCTATTTTCTTTATATAAAAAACTAGCGCCTTTATATGAACATTTAGTATATCCGGCTCTTATTCCGCAACGACCTCAAGATTTAGGGGATGCGGAAGATGTATTCGAAAAAGCAATTGAGCATGATATTTTATTACATCATCCGTTTGAATCGTTTCAGCCAGTAGTTGATTTTGTTCGTGATGCAGCAGACGACCCGAATGTACTTGCGATCAAACAAACATTATATCGAGTAAGTGGTGATTCTCCAATTATTCAGGCGCTAAAGGTAGCGGCTGAAAAAGGGAAACAAGTGACGGTATTAGTTGAGTTAAAGGCAAGGTTTGATGAAGAAAATAATGTGCATTGGGCTAAAGAATTAGAACAGGCGGGTTGTCATGTGATTTACGGTGTAAGTCATTTGAAAACACATAGTAAAATTACGCTAGTTGTAAGAAGAAAAAACGGAAAAATTGAAAGGTTCGTACATCTTGGAACCGGAAATTACAATGATGCAACCGCAAAGCTATATACTGATTTTGGCTATATTACATCACGAAAAGACTTTGGGGTCGATGCAACAAATTTCTTTAATTATTTGAGTGGTTATACAACAAAGCCGCATTTTCATCATTTATCGGTTGCACCATTTGATATAAGAGAGCAATTTATCGATTTAATAGATGAAGAAATTCGTTATCATAGGCAATATGGAAATGGATATATCATTGCTAAAATGAATTCATTAACTGATAAACCACTTATTAAAAAAATGTATGAAGCATCACAAGCTGGAGTAAAGGTAGAGCTCATCGTTCGAGGAACATGCTGCCTACGACCTGGTATTCCAAATGTAAGTGAAAATATTCGTGTAGTTAGTGTTGTCGGGAGATATTTAGAACATAGCCGTATTTATTATTTCCATCATAATGGAGAAGAGAAAATATATTTATCTTCAGCTGACTGGATGACAAGAAATATGGAGAAACGTGTAGAAATATCTTTCCCGATATTAGATATTGAAATGAAGGCACGAATTAAGGCGATTTTACAGCTTACTTTAGCTGATAATGTGAAAACACGTGAACAAAATAAAGACGGTGAATATTATTATGTTATTAATAATGGGGCAGAAGAGATTGATAGCCAAGTGAAGTTATTTAAGATGGCGTATCAAAACACAGATGCTGAATAATGAGAACAAAGTAAAAAACCTCTTTTTTAAGAGGTTTTTTACTTTGTTCTCTACTTATTATAAAGGATGCGTAGAGAGAATACTTTTTATTATAAGCATGTTAATGGATTATGAATCGGTTAAGAAAGGAAATAACATTAGTAGAATTGTTGCGGTACATTAATAATAGAATGGTTGTTGACAAGGTCCGCCATAACAAGGATAAGGTGTCGGCGGTGGGAAAGGTGGTGGATATGGTGGGTAATACGGTCTAGGACCGAAAGCTAATGCTCCGCCAAGCAGTCCACCAGCAATACCAGCTAGAAATGGGACGCCAAAAAACGGAAAGAAGCGTGAGTCGCCTACTGGACCAATAGGTGCTGAACGGACTGGGATTGGTTGATAATATGGATACATGAACAAACCTCCTTTATTGGACTCACTTTTATCATATGGTAAATGAAACATGGATGAGCGCGTACAAGAAAGGATATGTAAGAAAATAGGCGAATGATTACGAATGTTGGAGTGTAAAAATTGTTATCTCAGGTTTTGCCATAAATCGGAATGGGACACGTGTTCTGCCTAGGCCGCGATTGACATAGAGAGCTAAATCTTGGATCGTATAGAAACCTTCTACATAATTTTTAGCAAGTGCTGGGGTAATAATAGCGCCTAAAAAAGGGATTTGTACTTGTCCGCCATGGCTATGACCAGAAAGTTGTAAGTTAACCGGATATGTAGCAATTTGCGGTGCAATATCTGGTTCGTGAACAAGAACAATGTTATAAATGTTTTTCCGAGCGCGCTGTAGTGTCTCCTTTATTTTTGGTTTGCCTAATAGTATATCATCAAGACCGAAAATTGAAATTTCACTATTATCCAGTAGACGGATTCTCTTTTCACTGTTTAGTAACAGTTCAAATCCAGATTCACGCATGATGTGTTCGTAGTATTCCGTTCCATATCCGCCGTGATCATGGTTACCATAAATAGAAAATTTACCGAAGGGTGCTTGTATATTTTTTAAAATAGATGCAACGAAAGGAGTGTCAGTATATGTTTGATAATTATCAATGAGATCACCAGTAAAAAGAACAATGTCGGGTTTTACAGCATTAATTTTAGAAACGATTTGAGATAAATGTTGGAGAGAGAAATAGTACCCGAGATGTAAATCGCTAAATTGAAGAATCTTCATACCGTGAAAGCTTTTTGGTATGAGTTGTGATTTCAATGTATGTTCTGTAAAAGAGAGCAGATGAGGCTCAATATATTTAGCGTAATAGTATCCGATACTAGTCGTTATAAATGAATATAGGCAAGTACGCATTCCAGTTTTTAAAAAATCTCTTCTCGTAATTTTCTTCATAAAAATATGAGTATACCTATTTGTCTTATATTACATGTGTTCGTTACATTTACAGGTTACTCAAATCTCCTTTCGTTTTTTTTAATATATTTTAAATCATGTAAAAGTAGTATAGATAACGAAAAAGTGAATAAAAAGAAATCTCTTTACGTTAAAATATCAGAAAAGTTTAAAAATATAAAGATTTCTATTAAATAAAATGATAAAATGAATGTGTATTCATTTTTTGGAGGGGGATATATATGAAAGAAAAAGTAGTTATTGTAACAGGTGGATCGAGCGGAATGGGAAAAGGAATGGCGACTCGCTTTGCAAAAGAAGGGGCACGAGTTGTTATTACAGGACGTACAAAGGAAAAACTAGAGGAAACAAAATTGGAAATTGAACAATTTCCAGGACAAATATTACCGGTACAAATGGATGTAAGAAATACGGATGATATTCAGAAAATGATTGAACAGATTGATGAGAAGTTTGGACGAATTGATATTTTAATCAATAATGCAGCTGGAAACTTTATTTGTCCAGCAGAAGATTTATCTGTGAACGGCTGGAATTCGGTTATTAATATTGTGTTAAACGGTACATTTTACTGTAGCCAGGCTGTCGGAAAATATTGGATTGAAAAAGGTATAAAAGGAAATATCATTAACATGGTAGCAACATATGCGTGGGATGCAGGTCCGGGAGTTATTCATTCGGCTGCAGCGAAGGCTGGAGTATTAGCAATGACGAAGACACTCGCTGTTGAGTGGGGACGTAAATATGGAATCCGAGTTAACGCTATTGCGCCAGGACCAATTGAACGTACGGGCGGTGCTGATAAATTATGGATTTCAGAAGAAATGGCTAAGCGTACGATACAAAGTGTTCCGCTTGGAAGACTTGGTACGCCAGAAGAAATTGCAGGTCTAGCTTATTATTTATGTTCAGATGAAGCTGCGTACATAAATGGAACTTGTATGACAATGGATGGAGGACAACATTTACATCAATATCCATTTTAAAAGGGATAAGGAAAATGTGACGGAATTGTGACATATGAAAGAAAAGTGTTTACAAGAGGTCATATATACGTTATATTTAAGACCTCTTTTTTCTTCATAGTAGAATTGCTAATTCCCCTTAGCATTTTACCCCTCTAATCCCTTCAGGAAAACTGAAGGGATTTTTTATTATTTTTCCGTAAATATCATGTTATAATTTTTGAAAAGTAAAGGGAGGGAAGCACGTTGATAGATGCATTAGATGTAATGAGTAACTTGGATAAAGTCCTTCCTTATTATCAAGCAATTTTTAGTGCTGATGAACATACTGTAATTGGATATGAAGTAGTAGGGCGTATTCAAACAGAAGAGGGCATACAAAGTTTAGCTTCTTTCTTTCATGATGACTCTATTCCAAGTGAGTTTCAACTAGAAGCGGATAACATTATAGTAGAAAAAGCTTTAAATCGTTATTTAGAAAGTGATCAAAAACTATTATTATTTATACATCGGAATGCTAACGTATTGATGAACGATGATGATGAAAGTTTGCTTCAACTTTTATTGATGTATGAAAAACAAGGTTTAAATTTGAAAAACATTGTTTTAGAAATTACAGAACATGAATGTAAAGAAGATATAGAGCAATTTAATCATTTGCTTATGTATTATCGTACATATGGTATTCAAATTTCGATTAATAAAGTCGGAACAGGTACAAGTAATTTAGAACGTATTAGCGTGTTAGCACCTGATATTTTAAAAGTAGATTTAACAAATTTAAGGCAAACTGCACTTTTACAATCTTATCAAGATATTTTATATTCTTTATCATTACTTGCTAGAAGAATTGGTGCGACATTGTTATATGAAGAAATAGATGCTTTTTATCAATTACAATATGCATGGAAAAACGGTGGTAGGTACTATCAAGGGAATTATTTGAAAGAATGCTTACCTGATTTTATTGAAACGAACGTTTTGAAAGAACGACTTGGTAATGAGTGTCATCAATTTATTCAACATGAGAAGAAAAAACTACAAAAGATTTATAATTTAACAGAAATGTTACGTGATCGAATTGGCGATGTTTTAGCCAAACAGAAAAAGAATGAAGATATAAATGATTGGTTATTACAATTTAGCCAAAGTGTATCACAATGTAGTTTTCGTATATTTATTTGTAACGAAGATGGTTTCCAACAATCAGGAAACGTTATGAAAAAAGATGGGGAATGGATTGTGATGCCTGAGTATTACATGAAGAACTGGAGTTGGCGCCCGTATTTTCTAGAGAATATTATGAAAATGCGTTTTGAGAATAAGGCAAGACTTTCAGATTTATATGCTGATATTGAAACCGGTGAGATGGTACGAACATTTTCTTTCCCGATTGATGATGAAAACTTTTTATTTATAGATTTATCGTATGAATATTTATATGAAGAAGATGTTTTATTTTAATGCACGAAGAGATTCGTGCATTTTTTGTTTGTTTTTATCATAAATTGGTAATAGTGAAAATGGTGCCGAAAATGCTGTCTATCGTTGTAAAGATTTTACGAACGAAACCAGCCCTTTCTTTGCATAATCATTGTTACAATGAATACTACAAAGACAAGTTTTCTAAAAAGGAAGGTGAAAAAATGAGGAAATATGGAATATGGTTAGTTCTATTTGTATGTGTTGCCTTTCTAGTTGGTTATAGTGTTACAACTGTTTTAGGAAAAGAGGAAGTGAAAGTCGATCGGAAAGAAGTGTTTGTAACGATACAAAAAGGCTATGAAAGCCAATTTTCAATTCGTGGGAAGCGTTTGCCGATGAATAAGATGATAGAAACGTTATCACCATATTTTACAGAGAATTTCCTTCAAGTATTTACAGATGAAAATAGTAGAAGTGATAAACAAAGTGGTGAATATTTACTTCCAGCAAAAGAAGCGCCATTTTCTTTTAATTCAGAAACGAAAATGTCATATGATGAAGAGCATAAAATTTTATATGTTTATGAGCGGGCGAAAAGTGGACAATATCAAATTGTAACATTGCAAAGAGATCAGGGGAAATGGAAATTGGCCGGATATCATGAAAGCCAAGAACTTTTAACTGAAATAAAAAGGTTACAACAATTATAAAGTGAAACTTTAATCAGGGCATATCCTGTTTAATATGAACTTGCCACAATCAGATGCATACTTCCAAAATATAGCGGGATAAAAATAGGAATAGGTCTTTACCTATTCCTATTCTATATTAAGAAGTTGTTGTAATTTTTCAATTTGAAAACCAGCAACAACTTCTCCATCAATTACAACCGTCGGAGTTGAATAAGAATCATAGTCATATAAAAGACGATTGCGAGCAGCGGCGTCTTTTTTTACGTCAAATTCTTCGTATACAACGTTATTATGCTTTAAAAATTCTTTCACAATAACACATGGCGGACAATCAGGTTGTGTGTAAACCTCAATTTTTTTCATTGCAATTCCTCCTTTTTACTGTTTTTTATTATATTCTTCCAGTATAAAAATCGCAATAAAGAAGGGAAAAGATGTTCTTTCTGTTTTTTCCTTCGTATTTCGACAAATTTTTAGTTGAGTTTCTGGCCAATAACCTTTATCCTAGAGTGTGGAACATTTTTTCTGTTATGACGGATAGAATGAGTATAGCTGTAAAACCTATTGGTAGGAAGATCAGAGAAAGGAGAGATTTCATGTCTCTACTCCAAGGAATTTTAACTCGACTTGTTAGTCTACAAGAACAAGCTGAAAGCGGTGAAGTAGCACAACGCTATTTTGAAGTGAACGGTGAGCGCAAATGTAGCGTGAAATTTTTCGATAAAAGTGAAATGTATGAGTTAGAAGTGTATCAACAAGGTGAAAAACCTCAAGTGTATCAATTCGATAATATCGACATGGTTGCAATTGAGATTTACGATATCATTTCTTGATACATATAAAAAAGGTGTTGCCATAGGGCAACACCTTTTTTAGTTCTATTACTTTTAGTATATATGTATAAGGATTTTTCATTTTTCCTACAATGGTAATAAAGTGAAAGTGTAATTAGTAGGGTTTCTTCGTCCTATACAGCTTATTATCCATCACCAATTGAGGACGGATAGTAAATAGCGGGATGAAAATAGTGAGGAGGTGTGTTATATGGAACGTTTACCAGTTGTGATTTGTCCTAATTGTCACAATTCTGCTGAGATTATTCATGTACTAACGGCTCAATCGAATCAAAACGTAATTTATACGTGCCAAGTTTGCCAATATGTAATTCGGAATATTGAAACGAATAAAGGGTAGGGAGTTATAATTTTTGTTTTTGTCCCATACAATGAAAATACGAAAAGTCTGTCTAATTGAAAGGACGTGACTATGTGGCCGGTGAACATAAATTTTATAATGTTTCAGAGAGACATTTAAATTTTGATATGGTCTTTACCCGTATTTGTAATTTCATTGAAAAGGATCCGCGAAATTTATATCGTTTATCCATTGGGACAGACTCACAAGCACATCAAAAGGATACGAGGTTTATTACGGCAATTCATATTCATCGCGTTGGAAAAGGAGCCTGGGGGTGTTTACACCATCAATCAGTAAAAGATAAGCCAGCAACTTTACGTGAGAAAATATATTTAGAGACGCAGTTTAGTCAAGAAATTGCATGCCTATTTACTCCACATCATATACAAACAATATGGGATTTATTGCATCCATATGCTCAAGATGGGGCTGGTTTTATAATGGAGATTCACTTAGATATCGGAAATGATGGTTTAACAAAAGAATTTATTCTAGATATGACAGCGAAAATTCAAGCGATGGGATTAACTGCAAAAATTAAGTCAGATGCTTATGCGGCGTTTAGTTATGCAAATCGATATACGAAATAAAAACAATTTATATATTTCTTCCACTAAAAACTGAATATTACATCTATTAAATAGGCTGAAAATTTTATATAATAATGGTAACGATGCGAGTATAAGGAGAGGGGTATATGAAAAGGGAATTTGTTTTAACGGAAGAAGAGGAAAGTTTGTTACTAGATATTTTATTTCAGCAAAATTATGCGAGTGAAATTTTAGCTGTGGAACTTACAGATATCGAGAATGGTTTAAAAAAGACAGACGTGATGCAATATAAAAAAATCACAAGGTTATTTTACAGATTAAAAAATAAAGGGTATTAAGCGCTACCGGAATGGTAGTCTTTTTTTTGTGTTATATGCTAAAATAGCTGTGTAATTTTGTTTTTTACTGAAAGAATGTAAGGACAAAATAATAATGTGAAAACGCTGTCATAAAATGTGAATAGAGCCGGTAATTATAAGCAGGAAAAAGGGAAAATGGGGGATGTAATATGATTAGTATTCCAAAAGACGAGTTTCAACAAATTTTTGTAAAAGATTTAATGATTTCATCAGAAAAAGTAGCACACGTCCAAATAGGGAATGGTTTAGAGCATGCTTTACTCGTACTTGTGAAATCTGGATATTCGGCGATACCTGTTTTGGACCCGATGTACAAATTGCATGGGTTAATTAGTACTGCTATGATTTTAGACGGTATGTTAGGGCTAGAACGCATTGAGTTTGAAAGACTTGACGAAATGAAAGTAGAGCAAGTAATGAAGAAAGATATTCCGGTTCTTAAGTTAGAAGATTCATTTGCAAAAGCATTAGAAATGACTATTGATCATCCATTTATTTGCGCTGTCAATGAAGATGGATATTTTGAGGGGATTTTAACACGTCGAGCGATTTTGAAATTGTTGAATAAAAAAGTAAGGCAACATAATCGATAATGTGAGAAAAGTGACTTCATAGAACCGAAGAAGTCACTTTTTTTTCGTGCATATCAGTTGTGTATGTATTATATTTAAAAAGATAAAAAATATAAGCGTATGTAGTTAAATTAAGGATGAAAAGCTTATTGAGATAAGGTGTATGGAAGCTAAGGAAAGAGGGAGAAAGTTGCAAATTGATGATTTTCAAATGATGGTTGTGTTAGCACAGGAATCAAATATGAGAAAAGCGGCGGAACGTTTATTTGTTTCACAACCTGCGCTTAGTCAACGATTACAATCTATGGAGAAACAATGGGGAATGAAGTTTTTTATTCGCTCGCAAAAAGGATTGACAATTACACCTGAAGGGGAAAAAGTCGCAAATTACGCAAAAGAAATGCTACAAAGGGAAGAGGATATTAAAAGTGAGCTAGCTGTTTTTAGAACAGAAACTCATGGGACGTTAAAAATAGCTGTCGCATCAGTTATTGGTCAATATTGGCTTCCTCCTGTTTTGAAGAAGTTTGTACATAAATATCCTTCTGTGAAAATATCGCTGTTTACTGGCTGGAGTAGTGAAGTGCAAAAGCAATTTTATGAAGGAGACGTTCATGTTGCTATATTGAGAGGAACACAAGAATATAAAGGCCAGAAGCAACAATTATTTGAAGATGAACTTTATTTAGTGGATAAAGAAATAAAAGATATTTCGATGTTAAAAGAAACAAATAGACCATTTATTCAATTTAAAAGTGATTCGACTTATTATGGACAAATACAAAATTGGTGGTATGGTTTATTTTCTAATCCACCTAAGAGAACAATTGTCGTTGATCAAATTGAGACTTGCAAACAACTCGTTTTAAATGGTATAGGTTATGCTCTTTTACCTTCTACTGTTTTAAAAGAAGTACAGGAAAATATGTATAAAACACCTGTCCAATTAACGAGAGAAACATGGTTATTGACGAGTGAATCAGCTAGACAATTGAAGCAAGTACAAGCATTTTTAGAAATTATAGAAGAAATTCAAATGGAAAAATAGGATTATTATCTTGCTACTCGCCCTATCGTTTGGTAGAGTAACATTATAAATGGATTTAGGAGGCAACAAGAATGAAAATGATGGACGCTAACGAAATTATTTCGTTTATTCAAAAAAGTGAAAAGAAAACTCCTGTAAAGGTATACATAAAAGGGGATTTAAAAGAAGTAACATTCCCTGAAACGGTACAAGCATTTGTAAATAAAAAGTCTGGTGTATTATTTGGAGAATGGTCTGAAATTAAGACAATTCTAGATGAAAATAGCAAGTACATTGTTGATTACGTTGTTGAAAATGACCGTCGTAATTCTGCAATTCCAATGCTTGATTTAAAAGGTATTAAAGCTCGTATTGAGCCAGGTGCGATTATTCGTGACCACGTTGAAATCGGCGACAACGCTGTTATTATGATGAATGCAACAATTAATATCGGTGCTGTAATTGGTGAAGGGTCTATGATCGACATGAACGCGGTACTTGGTGGACGTGCAACTGTTGGTAAGAACTGTCACGTAGGTGCAGGCGCAGTACTTGCAGGTGTTATTGAGCCACCTTCAGCAAAACCAGTTATCGTTGAAGACGATGTTGTTATTGGTGCTAACGTAGTTGTGTTAGAGGGAGTTACAGTAGGTAAAGGTGCAGTTGTAGCAGCAGGAGCTGTTGTAACAGAAGATGTACCTCCATATACAGTTGTAGCAGGTACTCCAGCACGTGTAATTAAAGAGATTGATGAGAAGACAAAAGCAAAAACTGAAATTAAACAAGAGCTTCGTCAATTAAACCCAGAGAAATAAAAACAAAAAAGCGTAAGAGCATAAACAGGCTCTTACGCTTTTTATAGATAGAGGTGCAAAAATGGTAGTAAGCAAATTCGTTCAAATTCGTAGAGACTTACATAAAATACCGGAAATTGGATTTAAAGAGTGGAAAACACAACAGTATATTTTAGATTACATAGGAACGCTTTCGAATGAACATGTGGAAGTGAAAGTGTGGAGAACAGGTGTTATTGTTAAAGTAAAGGGAAGGAATCCAGAAAAAGTTATAGGTTATCGCGCAGATATAGACGGTTTACCAATTACAGAGGAAACTGGATATGAGTTCGCTTCTGTTCATGAAGGAATGATGCATGCATGTGGACATGACTTACATACGACAATCGGTTTAGGCCTCCTAACAGCAGCTGTAACAGAAAGAATAGATGATGACCTTGTATTTCTATTCCAACCAGCTGAAGAAGGTCCTGGAGGGGCTCTTCCTATGTTAGAGAGTGAAGAGTTAAAAGAATGGAAGCCGAATATTATTCTCGGCCTTCATATTGCACCTGAATACCCTGTAGGGACAATTGCTACAAAAGAGGGGCTATTATTTGCAAATACATCAGAGTTATATGTTGATTTAAAGGGGAAAGGTGGACATGCAGCTTATCCTCATACTGCAAATGATATGATTGTCGCAGCTAGTCACCTTGTTACACAGCTTCAGTCTGTTATTAGTCGTAATGTAAACCCACTTGATAGTGCAGTAATTACAATCGGAAAAATAACAGGCGGTACAGTTCAAAATATCATAGCAGAAAAGTCTCGATTAGAAGGAACGATTCGAACGTTATCAGTGGAATCAATGAGTCGTGTTAAAAGTAGGATTGAGGCAATTGTTGCAGGTATAGAAGCTTCCTTCCAATGTGAAGCGGTTATTGACTACGGAGCGATGTATCATCAAGTATATAACCATGAAGCATTAACGAGAGAGTTTATGCAATTTGTAAGTGAACAAACTGATATGAAAGTAATTACATGTACTGAGGCAATGACAGGTGAAGATTTTGGTTATATGCTTCAAGAGATTCCTGGATTTATGTTTTGGCTTGGAGTAAATTCAGAATATGGTTTACATCATGCAAAATTAAAGCCAGATGAAGAGGCTATTGAGAAAGCTATTGTATTTTTAGATCAATATGTAAAGTGGAAGGGAACTAGAAAGTAAATTTGCTCGCCAACTTTGTAACAATTTAAAGTGGGTATTCGTTAGTTCCAAGGTGAAAACATCTTTTATATCTGTTCTGGATACACATCGGCATACAAATGGATAAAATAATGAGCAGTGGTTTTGAGCCGCTGCTCATTATTCATTATCACTTATTGAGAAGATGATTAGTTAACTAGCTTATATATGTTTACAATTCGTGTGGAGAGTGTGTAAAATCAAGGTGAAACGTAGAAAAAAGGGTGGGGAATTACGTGCAGATTAGCAGTGCGATTTTATGTTTTGTTTTATATACATATGTTATTATTGCGGCGGTTTATTTTGGGATAAGTTTTTATGCCTACCGTTTAGCGAATAATCATGAATATGAAGAGACATACAACTGGGTGAAAAGGTATTTATCACCTGTACTAGAAATTATGAATGGGTTTGTTCTTTTTTTATTTATTGGATTAATTGCTTTTTCAACGAGCTTAGTAGGAAATAAGACTACATTATTTGTACTAGGTATCATTATTTTTATGCTATTAGGAATTCGTATTGGTAATACGGTATTTTGGAATGAGAGAAAAGTAGATGGTTGGACGGGAATGCTAATACCGTGTATGCTAGCTGCTATCGTGACGAATATAGAACATGAATATTATCAGTTGCATTTTTGGCTCATAATTGTTTTAACAATTCTCTCTGTGTTGTATATAAGTACTGTCGTGCTAACATACATTGCAAATGAAAAGGGAGATGTAAAAGGTACGCATTTCTTTAGAGGGCGTGCATTGTTATGGAGTGTGCCAACGATGGCGGTTATAGCAATTATTGCGATATTAGTAAATGGGTATCAATTTACGAATTGGCAACTGTTTTTAGAAAATTGGTGGATTTTCATTCTTTCGTTTATCGCTTTTTTAGGTGCAACGCATTATTTATTCCATCAACACCATTACATATTGGCATTGCTATTCGCATTCACACAACTATTATTTGCTTTCTTCGGACAAGAAACGTTATTATTCGTTTTTGAAACGTTTAGTTCATTTGGAAACATATTTGTATTTGGTATGTTAATTTTCAGTATCGCATTTTATTTACAACAGTATTTTTATATGCAAAAACAAAAATAAAGAATGATATACAGGTTTTTGTAGCAAATCTAAAGTATGTTACAATAAAAATACATAGTATTCGATGTTATTGGAGGAATTTCTGTGGGTGAAAAAGAGAAAGAATTTGCTGTCATTGGGCTTGGGCGTTTTGGTGGAAGTATTTGTCGGGAACTTGCTCAATTAGGTATGGAAGTAATGGCAATTGACTCAGATGAGGATAAAATTAATGAGTTTGCAAATATAGCTTCACATGCTGTAATTGCAGATTCAACAGATGAGATGGTATTAAAAAGTCTTGGTATTCGTAATTTTGATCATGTAGTCGTTGCGATTGGAGACAATTTAAATTCAAGTATTTTAACAACATTAATTCTGAAAGAGTTAGGTGTAAAAAATATTACTGTAAAAGCTCAAAATGATTACCATGAAAAAGTATTAAGTAAAATAGGAGCAGATCACATTGTGCACCCAGAGCGTGATATGGGAAAAAGGATTGCTAATAATATTGCATCAAGTAATGTGCTAGACTATCTTGAGCTTTCAGATGAGCATAGCATTGTAGAGATTATTGCAAATAAAAAAATTGATGGTCATTCTTTAATCGAATTAGATATTCGTGCGAAGTTTGGATTGAATATTGTAGCGATTAAACGTGGTAAAGAAGTTATTGTATCCCCTCGAGCTACGGAAAATATTCAAGCGGGAGATATATTAATTGTAATTGGTCATGACGATGAAGTAGATCGTTTCAAGCACTTTTTAAGATAAGAGAAAAGGACAATACCATAAAGGTATTGTCCTTTTTTCTTATATCTCCATAATGATTGGTAAAATCATTGGGCGACGTTTCGTTTTCTCATATAGGAATGGTGCTAATGTATCTGTAATTTCATTTTTAATTTCAGACCATTGCGTTGTTTTACGTTCCATTACTTTTTCTAAATGAGTTGTAATTAATGTTTGAGCATCATTAATTAAATCACTACTTTCGCGCATATAAACGAAACCACGTGAGATAATATCAGGCCCTGCTGCAACTTTAAATTCTTTCATATCAATGCTTACAACGACAATAACAAGTCCTTCTTCAGAAAGGATACGACGATCGCGTAATACGATATTACCGATATCTCCAATACCATTTCCGTCAATATAAACAGATCCAGATGGTATTTTACCAGCTACACTTGCTTCATCTGAACGTAAGGCAAGAACATCACCATTATCCATAATGAAACAGTTTTCTTCTGGAATACCACAATCATTTGCTAATTTCATATGCATACGTTGCATACGATATTCACCATGAATTGGCATGAAATACTTCGGTTTAATTAGACGAAGCATTAGTTTTTGTTCTTCTTGTCCACCGTGTCCACTCGTATGAATGTTTGACAGTTTTCCGTGGATTACATCAGCACCAGCACGGTACAACATATTAATTGTACGGCTTACACTAACTGTATTACCAGGGATTGGTGAAGAAGAGAACACAACTGTGTCGCCAGGAATAATTTGAATTTGACGATGGGTACCATTAGCAATACGTGAAAGTGCTGCCATTGGCTCTCCTTGACTACCTGTACATAAAATAACAACTTTATTAGCCGGTAGACGATTTAATTGAGATGCATCTATAAATGTATCTTTCGGACAGCGAATATAACCGAGGTTTTGTCCGATTTCAATCGCTGCCTCCATACTTCGGCCAAATACAGCCACTTTACGATTGTTTTCAACAGCCGCTTCAACGACTTGTTGCAAGCGATGGATATTTGATGCAAAGGTTGCGAAGATAATACGACCTTCTACTTTGCGGAAAATATCTTGAATACTATCACCAACACGGCGCTCAGACATTGTAAAGTTTGGAACCTCACTGTTTGTACTGTCAGATAAGAGACAAAGTACACCGTCTTTTCCGATTTCAGCCATTTTTGTTAAGTCCGCTGGTTCACCAACCGGTGTGAAGTCAAATTTGAAATCTCCAGTATGAACCACTTGTCCTTGAGGTGTTTTCACAACAACTCCGTATGAATCTGGGATACTGTGAGTTGTACGGAAGAAGGAAACAGATGTCTTTTTAAATTTAATAACATCATCTTCTTGAATTTCATAAAGCTTTGCTTTACGAAGTAATCCGTGCTCTTCTAATTTGTTTTTGATTAGTGCAATTGCTAATTTTCCGCCATAAATCGGAATGTTCACTTGACGTAATAAGTAAGGAATTCCACCGATATGATCTTCGTGACCATGTGTAATGAATAACCCTTTAATTTTATCTTCGTTTCGCACAAAATAAGTGTAATCTGGTATTACATAATCGATTCCGAGGAGTTCGTCTTCTGGAAACTTAATTCCAGCGTCAATTATAATAATTTCATCTTGAAATTGAACAGCATATGTATTTTTACCGATTTCACCAAGACCACCTAAAGCAAAAACGGCTGCTTGATCATTCTTTAGAAATTTCATATGACTATACGATTTCCGCTAATGTTAAATCAGCGTTTTCTTTTTCATATTCAAGATGATTGCCAGTCACAGACTGAACGAATTCGATATTATATGCGAACTTATTTAATTTTGTACGAACATCCTTTTCAGACGTAGCCTCTAAATATAAAACTTTTGTATTTTCACGTACTGGAACCTCAGTCATTTTTTCTTGATAAAATACTTTAAAAATCATTTGGAAAACCTCTCCTTGTCTATGTTTTGCATTATCTGTTACTTATTATAAAGCAAACAGTCACGATTTTCATGTTTTTTCGAATGAGAATGAAGAAAAAGCCCGAAATGGGCACAATTTAAGCGATCGTCTTTTTACGGACTAGATCTTTTAAATAACGCTTCAGCTTTTTCTTCAGCTTCTTCAGCATGATTACTCCTTCCTTTCCTTATTTTAAACATGCATATTACTAGTGAAAACGCCGTCTCTGATATAAGAAAGAGGACAAAAGTGAATGTTGAATCTTGTCTTTTCTCATACAGAGAAAGTTATTCTATAGTAACGATTAGTAGCCGTTAGTTATAGATATAGTATGAGAAAGAATAGAAAAGAAAATTCATACGAACAAGTATCCACATTTTTTACTAATATATATATGCAGGTTTTATAAATAAGGTCAGAAAGTGAACGCTTTCTTCACAGATGTTTAATATGTTATACTTTTTTTTAGCATTTGAAAAGCGATAATCAAAATAGGAATATAGAGTAACAGAAAGGATTTTGACAAATGAATGATAAAATTGTCTTTTTTGATATTGATGGAACATTATTAGATCATGATAAGAAGATTCCGCAATCTACACGAGATGCAGTAAGACAGTTACAAGAAAAAGGCGTGCATGTAGCAATTGCGACAGGACGTGCACCATTTATGTTTGAAGATATTCGTAAGGAACTGAATATCCACAATTATGTTAGCTTTAATGGACAGTACGTTGTATTTGAAGATGAGGTAGTATTTAATAACCCATTACATCCAGCTGCTCTACATAAGTTTACTCAGTTTGCAAAACAAGAAGGATATCCGCTTGTATATCTTGATCATCAAGAAATGAGAGCATCAGTGGAATATCATGATTATGTGAAAGAAGGGTTTGGCAGTTTACATTTTGAGCATCCGGCATATGAACCTGATTTTTATGAGAAGCGTAATATTTATCAAACACTTCTTTTCTGTGAAGTAAATGAAGAAGAAAAGTTTATAAATCAATACCCAGACTTTCATTTTATTCGCTGGCATGCGTATTCAATGGATATTATTCCAAATGGTGGTTCTAAGGCAAAAGGGATTGAGAAATTTATTGAAAAATTAGGATTTAACCGTGAACAAGTGTATGCATTTGGGGATGGCTTAAATGATTTAGAAATGATTGAAGCAGTTGGGACAGGTATTGTGATGGGGAATGGTCATGAAGACTTGAAAAAACTTGCGAATCATGTGACAAAGGATGTTAGTGAAGACGGTATATATCACGGTTTAAAATGGGCTGGATTGCTATAAGTGAATATGGAATCTATTTCATATAGTAAAAAGGCGGAAGAGTGTATTCCGCCTTTTTTACTATCGCTCCAGAGGTTTTGAATCGTCAGGAGCGGTAAATGGATTTTCTTTATTAATGTGGTCATAGAACATAACACCATTTAAATGGTCAATTTCATGTTGAAATACAATTGCTGGTAACCCTTTTAAACGTAATTTCACTTCTTCGCCGTTAATAGAAGTTGCTTTCACTGTAATTCTTGTATAACGAGGGACATAACCAGGTACTTCACGGTCTACTGATAGACAGCCTTCACCACTTTGTAAATATGTACGTTCAACAGAATGGCTAATGATTTTTGGATTGAATAATGCATGACTATATAACGTACCGTCCGTATCTGTTACATGAACCGCAATCATTCTTTTTGAAATACCGATTTGCGGAGCCGCTAATCCGATTCCAGGGCGTAAACTATATTTTTCAGCCATTTCAGGATCTTGGCTATTTATTACAAATTCAATCATTTCTTTAAGAGTATTTGTATCTTCTTCGCTCGCTGGTAGTACTACCTCTTCTGCAACGTTTCGCAAAATAGGATCTCCTTCGCGAATTACATCTTTCATTGTAAGCATATGTAATCTCTCCTTTCCCTTTTAGTCTACCAAAGGAGATGGAAAAAGTCATCGGCAAGTAAGGGGAAGATAGATCGGTTATGTAGGAATAAAAAGAAAGAGACGGCAGAGCCGTCTCTTTCTTTCCATAGTTGTTTCATTTTACATTAGCGAATGCAAGCAGCACCAACGATAATTAAAAGAATAAACAACACAACGATTAAGGCGAAGCCGCGTCCAGACCCACCACAAGAACCGCCATAACCGTAGGAAGGATATGAACAAGTTGGATAGCAATATGAATATCCGTACATGAGATGACCTCCTTTATCATTTCCCGCTAATACTGCGGTTACTATAATGTATGGAGGGAAGAGTAGAAATGTATGGGTAATTACCTATAAAAGGAAGAAGAGTTTGTATATTTTTGCTAAGAAGAGAGAAAAACTAAAGGGAATTAAATCGTTTACATATTATTCTAAGAGAAAAAACAAGTTAAAAAGGGAATAATATAACAGTAGGTTAATGCTTACTAATACAGATGTGAAAAATAAAAACACGTTTGTGTAGGAGAAACCTGCAGATTATTTATAAAAAAACGTATTCAAAGTAATTGACATCGTAATTAGAATAGTTGTAAACTAAAAAACGTGATCAAGATTGTATTAATATGTTTCTGAAAAAACATTAGTACAGATTGTTAGGTACACAAAATTATTCTCAACCGACAAATAAATTTGTTGGTTTACATTGTTGCGGTTTCCATCTAGCTAATAGATAGTGAAAGCGTTTCAGAATATGGTTCAAGAGAGGAAGAGGTGAACGGAATGGGTACTAAAACAAAAAAGACCCTATTTAATGTTGATGAGCAAATGAAAGCTATCGCAGCTCAATTTGAAACATTACAAATTTTAAATGAAAAAGGCGAAGTTGTGAATGAAGCAGCTATGCCTGAATTATCTGATGATCAATTAAAAGAATTAATGCGCCGTATGGTGTATACTCGCGTACTAGATCAACGTTCTATTTCTTTAAACCGTCAAGGACGTTTAGGTTTCTACGCACCAACAGCTGGACAAGAGGCTTCTCAATTAGCAAGTCATTTCGCACTTGAAGCAGAAGATTTCATCTTACCAGGATATCGTGATGTGCCACAATTAGTATGGCACGGTTTACCATTATACCAAGCATTCTTATTCTCTCGTGGACATTTCATGGGTAACCAAATGCCTGAGAACGTAAATGCACTTGCTCCACAAATCATCATCGGTGCGCAAATCATCCAAACTGCTGGTGTTGCGTTAGGTATGAAATTACGTGGTAAAAAATCTGTTGCAATTACTTACACTGGTGACGGTGGTGCTTCACAAGGTGACTTCTACGAAGGTATGAACTTTGCGGGCGCATTCAAAGCTCCAGCAATCTTCGTTGTACAAAACAACCGTTATGCAATCTCTACTCCAGTAGAAAAGCAATCTGCAGCTAAAACTGTAGCACAAAAAGCAGTAGCAGCAGGTATTTACGGAATTCAAGTAGACGGTATGGATCCATTAGCTGTATACGCAGCAACTGCTTTCGCTCGTGAGCGTGCAGTAAATGGCGAAGGTCCTACTTTAATCGAGACTTTAACATTCCGTTACGGTCCACATACAATGGCTGGTGATGACCCAACTCGTTACCGTACAAAAGATATCGAGAACGAATGGGAACAAAAAGATCCAATCGTACGCTTCCGTGCATTCTTAGAAAACAAAGGCCTATGGTCTCAAGAAGTTGAAGAGAAAGTAATCGAAGAAGCAAAAGAAGATATCAAACAAGCAATTGCTAAGGCTGACCAAGCTCCAAAACAAAAAGTTACTGATTTAATGGAAATCATGTACGAAAAAATGCCTTACAACTTAGCTGAACAATATGAAATTTACAAAGAAAAGGAGTCGAAGTAAGCCATGGCTCAAATGACAATGATTCAAGCAATCACTGATGCTTTACGCGTTGAAATGAAAAATGACCCTAACGTACTTGTGTTTGGTGAAGACGTTGGTGTAAACGGCGGTGTATTCCGTGCTACTGAAGGTTTACAAGCTGAATTCGGTGAAGACCGTGTAATGGATACTCCACTTGCAGAGTCTGGTATTGGTGGACTTGCAGTTGGACTTGCACTTGAAGGATTCCGTCCAGTTCCAGAAATCCAATTCTTCGGTTTCGTTTATGAAGTAATGGATTCAATTTCTGGTCAATTAGCTCGTATGCGTTACCGTTCTGGTGGACGTTGGACTGCTCCAGTAACAGTTCGTTCTCCATTCGGTGGTGGTGTTCATACTCCTGAACTACATGCTGATAGCTTAGAAGGTTTAGTGGCTCAACAACCTGGTCTAAAAGTTGTTATTCCATCTACTCCATACGATGCAAAAGGTCTTTTAATCTCTGCGATTCGTGACAACGATCCAGTTATCTACTTAGAGCATATGAAATTATACCGTTCATTCCGTCAAGATGTACCAGAAGGCGAATACACAATTGATTTAGGCAAAGCTGACATCAAACGTGAAGGTACAGATGTATCTGTTATCGCTTACGGTGCTATGGTTCACGCTGCATTAAAAGCTGCTGAAGAACTTGAAAAAGAAGGTATCTCTTTAGAAGTTGTTGACTTACGTACAGTTCAACCATTAGATATCGAAACAATCATCGCTTCTGTTGAAAAAACAGGCCGCGTAGTTGTAGTTCAAGAAGCTCAAAAACAAGCTGGTATTGCAGCTAACGTTGTAGCGGAAATTAACGACCGTGCAATCTTAAACTTAGAAGCTCCAGTTGTACGTGTTGCAGCTGCTGATACAGTATTCCCATTCTCTCAAGCTGAGAGCGTATGGTTACCAAACCACAAAGATATTGTTGAAGCTGTTAACAAAGTAATGAACTTCTAATTTTTACTTATTCATGTGCAAAAGAAATCAGCACATGCTGATTTCTTTTGCCATATTCCATAATAAAGAAATGAATCAGGGGGCTGAATTCCGTGGCATTTGAATTTAAACTACCAGATATCGGTGAAGGTATCCACGAAGGTGAAATCGTAAAATGGTTTATTAAACCAGGCGACGAAGTAAACGAAGACGACGTACTTCTTGAAGTACAAAATGATAAAGCAGTAGTAGAAATTCCTTCTCCTGTTAAAGGTAAAGTACTTGAAGTACTTGTAGAAGAAGGTACGGTTGCAGTAGTTGGAGATACATTAATTAAATTTGATGCTCCTGGATACGAAAACCTTAAATTTAAAGGCGACGATCATGACGAAGCTCCTAAAGCTGAAGAAGCAAAAGAAGAAGCTCCTAAAGCTGAAGCTACTCCAGCAGCAACTGCAGAAGTAGTAAATGAGCGCGTAATCGCTATGCCATCTGTTCGTAAATATGCTCGTGAAAACGGCGTAGACATTCATAAAGTAGCTGGTTCTGGTAAGAACGGTCGTATCGTAAAAGCTGACATCGATGCATTTGCAAATGGTGGACAAGCGGTAGCAGCAACTGAGGCTCCAGCAGCAGTAGAAGCTACTCCAGCAGCAGCGAAAGAAGAAGCACCAAAAGCACAACCAATCCCAGCTGGTGAATATCCAGAAACTCGTGAGAAAATGAGTGGTATCCGTAAAGCAATTGCGAAAGCAATGGTTAACTCTAAACATACAGCTCCTCACGTAACATTAATGGATGAAGTAGATGTAACTGAACTTGTTGCTCACCGTAAGAAGTTCAAAGCTGTTGCAGCTGACAAAGGTATTAAATTAACTTACCTTCCATACGTTGTTAAAGCTTTAACATCTGCATTACGTGAATATCCAATGTTAAACACTTCTTTAGATGATGCTTCTCAAGAAGTAGTTCATAAACATTACTTCAACATCGGTATCGCAGCTGATACAGACAAAGGTCTATTAGTACCAGTTGTTAAAGATACAGATCGCAAGTCTATCTTCACAATTTCTAACGAGATCAATGATCTTGCTGGTAAAGCACGTGAAGGTCGTTTAGCTCCTGCTGAAATGAAAGGCGCTTCTTGCACAATTACAAACATTGGTTCTGCAGGTGGACAATGGTTCACTCCAGTTATCAACCACCCAGAAGTAGCAATCCTTGGTATCGGCCGTATCGCTGAGAAACCAGTTGTGAAAAACGGTGAGATCGTTGCAGCTCCAGTATTAGCATTATCTCTAAGCTTTGACCATCGTTTAATTGACGGTGCAACTGCTCAAAAAGCATTAAACCAAATTAAACGTCTATTGAATGACCCACAATTATTAGTAATGGAGGCGTAATAACAATGGTAGTAGGAGATTTCCCAATTGAATTAGATACAGTCGTTGTTGGTGCAGGTCCTGGTGGATACGTTGCGGCAATTCGTGCAGCACAATTAGGTCAAAAGGTAGCAATCATTGAAAAAGCTAACCTTGGTGGCGTATGCTTAAACGTTGGATGTATTCCTTCAAAAGCGTTAATCAATGCAGGTCATCGTTATGAGAATGCAATGCATTCTGATGACATGGGTATCACTGCAGAGAATGTAAAAGTTGACTTTACAAAAGTTCAAGAATGGAAAAACGGCGTAGTTAAGAAATTAACTGGCGGTGTTGAAGGCCTTCTTAAAGGTAACAAAGTTGAAATCATTCGCGGTGAAGCTTACTTCGTAGATGCTAACACATTACGCGTAATGACTGAAGATGCAGCTCAAACTTATACGTTTAAAAATGCTGTTCTTGCAACTGGTTCTACACCAATCGAAATTCCAGGATTCAAATACTCTAAACGTGTTATCAACTCTACAGGTGCTTTAAGCTTACCTGAAATTCCTAAAAAACTTGTTGTAATCGGCGGCGGTTACATCGGTATGGAATTAGGTACTGCATATGCTAACTTCGGTACAGAAGTTACTGTAGTAGAAGCTGGCGACGAAATCTTAGCTGGTTTCGAAAAAGCTATGAGCTCTGTTGTTAAACGTGCTCTACAGAAAAAAGGTAACGTAACAATCCATACAAAAGCTATGGCTAAAGGCGTTGAAGAAACAGAAACTGGCGTAAAAGTTAGCTTCGAAGTTAAAGGTGAAATCCAAACTGTAGAAGCAGATTACGTATTAGTAACTGTAGGTCGTCGTCCAAACACTCAAGAAATCGGTCTTGAGCAAGTTGGAGTTAAAATGACTGACCGCGGCATCATCGAAATCGATGAGCAATGTCGTACAAATGTACCAAACATCTATGCAATCGGTGATATCGTTCCTGGACCACCATTAGCTCACAAAGCTTCTTACGAAGGTAAAGTAGCTGTAGAAGCAATTAGTGGCCATGCGTCAGCTATCGATTACATCGGAATTCCTGCAGTATGCTTCACTGATCCAGAATTAGCATCTGTTGGTTACACTAAGAAACAAGCTGAAGAAGCTGGAATGACTGTAACTGTATCTAAGTTCCCATTCGCTGCTAACGGTCGTGCATTATCATTAAACAGCACTGACGGTTTCTTACAACTTGTAACACGTAAAGAAGATGGTCTTCTTGTAGGTGCTCAAGTTGCAGGTGCAGGCGCTTCTGATATTATTTCTGAGATTGGTTTAGCTATCGAAGCTGGAATGACAGCAGAAGATATCGCTCAAACAATCCACGCTCACCCAACATTAGGTGAAATCACAATGGAAGCAGCTGAAGTTGCTCTTGGAATGCCAATTCACATTGTAAAATAATTTAAGTAATGAAAATAGCCCATCTCTTATTTAAAGAGATGGGCTATTTTTTATTTTATAATAAAAGTGGCTTGCAAGGTCTTTATACGTACTTGTCGAATGAATATATAATAATTTAATTGAATTGTTAAAACATATATAAATCCAAAAGCCGTATATATGCTTTCGTGTAATATGTAATTGATTCAAACTTAATACCATATATTAATAAAATAGAGCATGTCAAAGGAGAAGGTTCCATGAAAATATTACATGTTATATTTTATCATTTTTTATTATGGAGTGGTTTTTCTGTTGTATTATCATTGTCAAATGGTGATAAGTTGCATTATAAAGTCATTCTATTTTTTGTATTTCTTTATTTAGCATATGTGATCGCATATTTTGTATTGCAAATTAGAAAGCAGGCATTATTCCTTACGTGTTCAAATTGCATACTTTTCTTAATTATATTTTCTATTTTTTAAATTAACGTTTATAGAAATACATTGTTCTTCCATTAAATAATTTCAACTCTCCTTCTAATTTCTTCGCTAGAAAACGGCAAAATTCATTTGCTTTTCCTTTATCACCAAATGTTGCATTAGGTGGTAAAGAAACTTGAATATAAGTTTGTTCCTTTTCTATACCGACACCAACATAAATGGAGTCATATCGATCGTGCGTAGATTGTAGTTTGAATGTTGTTGCTGATGTATCTAAAATTTCATACGGAAAAGCGGTATTTGTATAAGCGTAATTAATTTGAACACCAGTTTTGGAAGTAACTGTTTTATAATAATGAAAAAGTTGTTTTATATCATCTATTGAAACAGATTGTTGATTGGATTTAGGTACAAGCGTAATAAAGGCATGTTGCATATAAGTTCCCCCTAACTTAGTAGAAT
This sequence comes from Bacillus cereus group sp. Bc010, assembly GCF_027716745.1. Lineage (NCBI taxonomy): Bacteria > Bacillati > Bacillota > Bacilli > Caryophanales > Bacillaceae > Bacillus > Bacillus cereus group sp. Bc010. The sequence continues at coordinate 260,980 of NZ_JAQFUY010000003.1, read as the reverse complement.
ACTCTCATTCTACATCCTACTGAATTTTTTGACAATTAAAAGGAGTATTCCTTTTTTTGTTTAATATACTAATGAAAGGTGATGTAGAAAGGTGGAAACCGATGTTTGAAAAATTGTATGATGAGCATGAAAGTGTGAAGGTACGATTTTTGGGGTTTATGACACATGATACTCGTTATGATTTTGGTGTTATTTATACAAATATGTTTTTTGGAAAGCCACTTATTGTTTGCATGCAAACAGGAAGGTCTACTTTACTTGGACGAGATGATGTAGAGAATGTTCAACATTTGCAGGAAGTGTTCAAATTAGGTTCAGAAGAGGAAGCAGCTGAGTTAGCTCAGTTTTTCTCATTTTTAGTTCCATCTATATCTTTGCATGCGGAATATGAAGAATAAATAATGTAAAACAGTCGTACGTATAAATATGGCTGTTTTTTTGTTTGAATATCGCATACTAATTTAAAATAAAAATATTTAATGTGTTATACTAAAAACCTATTGACGTAAAAAGTATAACATATTAAAATAAAGACAGAAAGTTAAGCGGTTACAAAAAAGTTTTTGGGATTATAAACTTAGGGGGAAATGAAAAATGGGAACAATCGTATGTCAAGATTGTGAAGGTACAATTGCACACTTCGAGGATGAGAAAGTAACGGTACTTTACGGGAAATCTGGATCTTGCGGATGTGATCACACAGAGCATACAAAAGCCCAATAATTGATAGGAAATGGACAGCTGAAAGTTTTTAGGACCATAAACTTAGGGGGAAATGAAAAATGGGAACAATCGTATGCCAAGTATGTGAAGGAACAATCGGACATTTTGAAGATGAAAAAACGACAGTGCTTTACGGAAAATGCGGAACAAATTGTGACTGTGCTAGTAGAGATAATGCGAAAGCTTAATGATAAATAAATAGATTACTATTAAAACTCAGGGGGAAATGAAAAATGGGAACAATCGTATGCCAAGTATGTGAAGGAACAATCGGACATTTTGAAGATGAAAAATCAACAGTACTATACGGGAAATGTGGATCTCATTGCGACTGTGACCATAAAGAACATTCAAAAGCTTAAATAAAAAAAGCGCCTACATATGTAGGTGCTTTTTTTAATAAACTGTAGTTGTGTTGCCAACTGTTGCAACAATTGCATCATCTCTAATCGGAATAAATCCTATGGATGTCTGTGGTGTGTTAGGAGAAGCGTGGTAGCTCATAAGACGGCTATCGATACGGGTAATAGTATCGGTTAAGAAAGCGGAAATAAAAGCGTAAGGGACTCGTCGCTCATTTAACGCGTATATAATTTCTTCTTTTGTTTTTACACCTACGCCATGCCCATAAAAAAAGAAATTTCCTAGATAGATTGTATTTTCTCCTTGCCACTCGATTGTAGCTGGGTTCACTTGTGGATTTTTAAAGTAAACGAGATCACCTGGGACAAGATCGCCACCCGTCTTTGTTATGAGCTTTAAATCTTGGTCGTAGTCCCACGTATAAAGTAAAAGGTTTGCAAAGAGACGGTTGAAGGTTTCTTCCTCATATAATGCTAGTAAAGCTTTGTAAAAAATAATGATCATAGCGGTGGCACATTCAGTTCCATATAGTTTTCCGTTTTTGAAAATATCTTGTATGGCAATGGAAGGGGGTATGTTTGGAAGGAGCTCGAATCCTCCAAGAGATGTTCTTTTCCAATACTGAGGGTTACAAAAAGATTGTTGAAATGTGCGAAACTGAAAACCACTTTGAAAAAGTTCTAATGCAGAAGTAATAATATGAACACGCAAATTTAGATCAAAGCTGAGTTCATCAGATGTTCGGAAGGAATAGATTTCTTGATTTCCTGCCATTATAGATAAAATTTGTTGTTTCTCATTTGCAAATGGCTCATATTCATTTGTGATATAAGGATGTACAATAGAACGGCCTATTACAATCATAATAGTATCCCCACCTATACGTTACATTACATAATATCGTATGAGAAAAGGCCAAAAGGGTGAAAGAAAAGCCTATCAACTGATAGGCTTGTACTCTTTAATCACGCGTAATGTTTGTAATGTCATATCTTCAGGACCTTGTACAGGTAAACCTGCTTCTAAGTTTTTACGAATATACTCTAAGTTATCTTGTGTAATAATTTCCCCCGGAGTAAAGATTGGAATCCCTGGCGGATAAACCATAACGAAATCAGCTATAATACGACCTGCTGCATTTTCAAATGGGATGACTTCTGTTTCCGAATAAAAAGCATCTCGAGGAGAAAGTGCTAAAACAGGTATTTCTGGAATTTCTACTTGCACTTGAACACCTTTATCAGCTTTATTTTTAAATGTTGCTGATAAATCTTGTAATGCTGCAATAAGTGTATTTGTCTCACTTTCTGTATCCCCAAAAGTGACAAGACATAGTATGTTGTATAAATCTGAGAGCTCTACTTCAATGTTATATTGCTCTCTAAGCCATACTTCAGCCTGATGGCCTGTAATACCTAAATCTTTTACAGATACAATTATCTTTGTAGGATCATAGTTAAAAGTAGCATCCGTACCTAGCATTTCTTTCCCTGGACAGTAAAGATGTTCGATATCATTTATAGCATCACGAACTTGTTCCGCTAATTGTATTGTTTGTTCTATGAGTGCCGTTCCTTCTGTAGCAAGACGTTTTCTAGCAACATCTAGGGAGGCTAACAAGATGTAAGACGTTGATGTAGTCGTAAGCATGCTAATAATAGATTGAACATGTTTTACGTTCACAAGGCCTTCTTTTACATTAAGAATAGAACTTTGCGTTAAAGATCCACCTAATTTGTGAACACTTGTTGCTGCCATATCTGCACCGGCTTGCATCGCTGACATCGGCAGTTCATCGTGAAAATGAATATGAACACCATGAGCCTCATCAACGAGTACAGGGATATCGTAAGAATGTGCTAATTGTACAATCTGTTCTAAGTCCGCAGCAAAGCCAAAGTATGTTGGGTTAATAACAAGTAGGCCTTTCGCATCTGAGTGCTCTTCAAGTGCCTTTTTGACAGATTGAATTGTGATTCCATGTGAAATACCAAGTTTTGGATCAATTTCAGGATGCATGAAAATAGGTTTTGCACCTGAGAAAATAATAGCTGACATTACTGATTTATGCACGTTTCGTGGTACTAGTATTTTGTCACCAGGACCGCAAACGCTCATCACCATTGTCATAATTGCGCCACTTGTACCTTGAATAGAAAAGAAAGTATGATCCGCACCAAATGCAGCGGCTGCTAAATCCTGTGCTTCTTTAATCATACCTTTTGGATGATGTAAATCATCGAGCGGCGCAATATTAATTAAATCAATTGCTAATGCATTATGCCCAATAAATTCGCGAAATTCAGGATCCATGCCCTGTCCTTTTTTATGCCCTGGAATATGGAATTGAATTGGATTTCGCTTACTGTGCTCAACTAAAGCGGTAAACAATGGTGTTTCGTATTGGGACAATCTATACACCCCTTCTTTTTTAATATTTATTAGAGTTTGTTTTATATAATCTTGTTCTAAAAAAGTTACGTTCTTTTTTAGAATGAGACTTGTTTTTCTGCCATTCACAAAAGCTTTTTTGAGATGGGAGCTTCACTTTATTTTCTATAAAACAAAAGCATTATATCACCAATAATTATAGATGTATAGCAAAAAATATTTTTACGGTGAGTATGTTAAATAGTAGCTTCCTACTAACTTCTAGTGGAAGGCAATTCCATTAAAATGAATAAATAGTGTATAATGCAAAGTGGCTATAGTGAAGTAGAAAAAATCACTTTAAGATAGCGTATTGAAATAAGAAGAAATGATAAATGAGGTGCGAAATGGAATATCAATATCCGTTAGATTATGATTGGTCAAATGAGGAAATGGTTACAATTGTGAAGTTTTATGAAGCGATTGAGAAAGCATATGAAAAAGGAATTGTAAGAGAAGAATTAATGGGTTTATATCGTCGTTTTAAAGAGATTGTTCCATCGAAAGCAGAAGAAAAGAAAATTGATAAAGAGTTTCAAGAAGTAAGTGGATATTCTATATACCGTGCGATTCAGAAGGCTAAAGAAATTGAAGAAGAAAAGCTTGTGAAAATGTAAAAAATATTTTGAAAAATAAAAACTGAAGTGATATAATGTGATAACAACTAAAAACGGACAATATAAATTGTCCGTTTTCTACTATCGATTACAAAGTGCATATAAAGGAAGGAGTGATTGCATCGTAGATTCAATCTTAGCAAGGAATTGTTCGTTGGTCATTGCTGAAAACTCCTCTGGTGATATATGAATACCAACTAATAATTCTGCTTTTTTCACAGTAGCTAGACGTTCAATCATCTTTTGTAAATCATTTGTTTCAAGTGTTTTATGTAATTTTACACTTGGTTTAGTATGGTCAATGGACCAAACGAAGTCATTTGGAATATTTGTTTTTAAATCATTTATATGTTCTAAGAAGGCGTGAGCCGTCTCCACTTTTTGTGGACACTCATAGATTAAACCAAAGTATATGAAGGCATGAGTACCCCATAATCCAATTTGGAAATGTGGTAGCATTTTATATCCGCGTTTATTTGTTGAAAAAGCAACCCAAGTATCGTTTGGTGGATTGACTTTGCGACGTGCGTGTTTTGCTACATGATAAAAAAAGTTCTCATCAGTTTGTTTGGATAAATACGCTGCAAACTGTTCCCCTAAAGCTTCTAGCTTAGGATGAATGTTCGTTTTAATTGCACTCATTCGTTCTTCGAGACCATCAACTGTAAAGACCTCAAAATCAGTTGATTTGAATGTTTGTAGTGTCATGATTGTTCCTCCAACTCCTATTTTGCTTTTATTTTAGCATAGCTTGTACTATTCATAAAAAAAACAGCACAAAAAAATTTAAATAAAAAAATATAATTTTGTTGCATAGATGATTTATCCAACATAGTATAGTATAAAACAAAAAATCAGAAAATTGAATCAATTCTAGTCCGAGGGCAGACGAATATTGGGAGGAGGCAAATAATATGAGACAGGTGATTAATGCGTTAAAGAGAACAGATGCTGAAAAGAGAATACCGGTGCTACGTTTGGAGCTAGATTATGAATTAGCGACTTTATATGATGCGATGATGGAAAATGATAAACAGAAAAAAGAAGAGTGTGTACAAAAGTTAGAAGTGTTAAGACTTGAAATGATTCGTTTAGAAGCGTAATAATAGTATATGTATAAAAAATTAGTTGGTGCGAACCTTATAAAGGGTTCGTTTTTTCTGTGAACAGTATAGATCGGAGTGTTTAAACATGCAAGAAGTATGGAAAGACATCGATGCACACGCCAAACAGTGGATTCGGGATGCGGGAGAGCGTTTAATGGCATCAATGAAAAAAGCACTTATTATAGAAACAAAATCAAATGCAGCTGATTTAGTAACAAATATGGACCGAGAAATAGAGCAGTTTTTAATTGGGAAAATTAAAGAAACATTCCCACATCATCATATTTTAGGTGAAGAGGGCTATGGAGACGAGGTAACTTCTTCTGACGGGGTTGTTTGGTTAATTGATCCAATTGACGGCACGATGAACTTTGTTCACCAAAAAAGAAATTTTGCAATTTCAATTGGAATTTATGAGAACGGTATCGGAAAGATTGGACTTATTTATGATCCAGTTCATGATGAATTATATCATGCGTTAAAAGGGGCTGGAGCATTTTGTAATGAAGTACCAATACCTTTATTACAAAAAGGTACTGTAGAGCAAGGTATTGTAGCTTTAAATGCGATATGGCTTACCGACAATCCATTGCTTAATATGGAAAGTATGATGGCACTTGTTAAGAAAGCAAGAGGCACGAGATCATATGGCTGTGCAGCATTAGAGATGGTATACGTTGCAACTGGAAGAATCGATGCATATGTAACGCCTAGATTATCACCATGGGACTTTGGTGGGGGACAGATAATTGTAGAGGAAGTTGGAGGCAAGGTAACAACATTCTCCGGAGCGCCACTTTCTATCGTAGAGAAGAGTAGCGTATTAGTTGCGAAGCCAGGGGTGTATGAAGAAGTGTTATCGTTTATATCCAAGTAACAAAAAAAGTAAGAGGCTGTATACAGGCTTCTTACTTTTTGACGTTATTGCGATTTACGCATTTTTCTTTTTGTTACAAAACCGTATCCAACTGTAACAAATGTGCCGATAATGCAAATAATAATACCGATTGGACTATTTTCAGCAATCATAATGCCGATACCGATTAAGAAAATAACACCGATAATTGCAGTTAATAAAAAGCGATATTGAATGTGTTCCATTTCTTCACCCTCCAATCTCATTTTACTTTCACAAAAGTAAGAATACAACTATATTTTCATTCTTGATTTTATTTTAATTGCTATTGTATCCCCTTCGCTCTTATAATAGAGAAGGATTAAAAAGACATTAGGAGTTGGACATGTTGAAAAAACGACAAGATTTACGTAATATAGCAATTATTGCCCACGTTGACCATGGTAAAACAACACTTGTTGACCAGTTATTACGTCAAGCGGGGACTTTCCGTGCGAACGAACACGTTGAAGAGCGCGCAATGGATTCAAATGATCTAGAAAGAGAGCGCGGTATTACAATTTTAGCGAAAAATACTGCGATTCACTATGAAGATAAAAGAATTAACATTTTAGATACACCAGGTCACGCTGACTTCGGTGGAGAAGTAGAACGTATTATGAAAATGGTTGATGGTGTTTTACTTGTTGTTGATGCATATGAAGGTTGTATGCCACAAACACGATTTGTTTTAAAGAAAGCTCTTGAGCAAAACTTAACTCCAATCGTAGTTGTAAATAAAATTGACCGTGACTTCGCTCGCCCTGATGAAGTAGTTGATGAAGTAATTGACTTATTCATCGAACTTGGTGCAAACGAAGATCAATTAGAGTTCCCAGTTGTATTTGCATCAGCAATGAACGGAACAGCAAGCTTAGATTCAAACCCAGCAAATCAAGAAGAGAATATGAAATCATTATTTGATACAATTATTGAACATATTCCTGCACCAATTGATAACAGCGAAGAGCCACTTCAATTCCAAGTAGCACTTCTTGATTACAACGACTATGTTGGACGTATTGGAGTTGGACGCGTATTCCGCGGTACAATGAAGGTTGGACAACAAGTTGCTTTAATGAAAGTAGACGGAAGCGTAAAACAATTCCGCGTAACAAAATTATTTGGTTACATGGGATTAAAACGTCAAGAAATTGAAGAAGCAAAAGCTGGAGACTTAGTAGCTGTTTCTGGTATGGAAGACATTAACGTTGGTGAAACAGTATGCCCAGTTGAACATCAAGATGCGTTACCATTATTACGTATTGATGAGCCAACACTACAAATGACGTTCCTTGTAAATAACAGTCCATTTGCAGGTCGTGAAGGTAAATACATTACATCTCGTAAAATTGAAGAGCGTCTTCGTTCACAATTAGAAACAGATGTAAGTTTACGTGTAGATAATACAGAGTCTCCTGATGCATGGATCGTATCTGGACGTGGGGAACTACATTTATCTATCTTAATTGAAAACATGCGTCGTGAAGGTTATGAACTACAAGTATCTAAGCCAGAAGTAATTATTAAAGAAGTTGATGGCGTAAGATGTGAGCCTGTAGAGCGTGTACAAATCGATGTACCTGAAGAATACACTGGTTCTATTATGGAATCTATGGGTGCACGTAAAGGTGAAATGTTAGATATGGTGAATAACGGAAACGGTCAAGTTCGCCTTACTTTCATGGTTCCAGCACGTGGTTTAATTGGTTACACAACAGAATTCTTAACATTAACTCGTGGTTACGGTATTTTAAACCATACATTCGATTGCTACCAACCAGTACACGCTGGACAAGTTGGTGGACGTCGTCAAGGTGTTCTAGTTTCACTTGAAACAGGAAAAGCATCACAATACGGTATTATGCAAGTTGAAGACCGTGGTGTAATCTTCGTTGAACCAGGTACAGAAGTATATGCTGGTATGATTGTCGGAGAACACACTCGTGAGAATGACTTAACAGTTAACGTTGTGAAAATGAAACAACAAACTAACATTCGTTCTGCGACGAAAGATCAAACTTCAACAATGAAAAAACCACGCTTAATGACTTTAGAAGAATCATTAGAGTACTTAAACGATGACGAGTTCTGTGAAGTAACTCCAGAATCCATTCGTTTACGTAAAAAGATTCTTGATAAGAGCGAACGTGAAAGAGCTGCTAAGAAAAAGAAATCTGTAGAAGCGTAAAATAGTAAAACAGCTACCTTTAATTAAGGTAGCTGTTTTTTTATGTTTATTTTTTAGAATATTTACTCTTTTTGTGGACAGTATTTTTTTCACAGGTTACTCTTGTATTAAGTACATAAAGAAAAATGGTTTGATTTATGAGGAAGGGGGATAAATAGTGTTAGAAAGAATGTCGTTTTTTGCGAAGTTATGTAAAGTTGATGAAAATCCAGAACTAGGGATGTGGTTACTGTATGGCGTCATTATTATATTAAGTGCACTTGTGTATAATTTAGGTTTTGCAAGAAAGCTATCTATAATAAAAAATATAGTGATATATATATCGTTAGCGATTGGGTGTACAGTGTTAACTTTCTTTGCAGTTTTTTTACCTGTTGGAGAGGGGCTTGTTGTAGCAGCAATTGTACTTGGGATTTATAGGTTGAGATTACGTCAAGCAAGACAACAAAAAGCAGGATGAGGGGGGAAGCTTTATGCGTTCCGTACAAGATGCGTTATATAATTGGTTAACAATTAAAACAGTTGCCGAAGCACGTCCGGATGATAGTGCTGCAAAAGAAACGTATTTGTTATTTCAAAATATGATATATGAAGAACATAAATTGAGAAATGTGGAAGTTAAGAAGAACGAGGAAATGTATATAGTTACATATGAAATAAATGGAGAAAGAAAATCTGCAAGGTTTCCATTAGAAGCTATTGATTGTTTTTTGGATCAAATGAATCGCGAACCTGAAAAATATAAATAAGTCCTTTATCATATTGATAAAGGACTTATTTATATTTTACCAATCGTCTTCGACTTTTTTATCACGATATAATCGAAAATTACCACTTGCATGACGTTCCATCGTACGTTCAGCAATTCGTTCCGAACATTCCATGCACATATATGTATGAATAGGGCGATTACGCAGTTTTTTTGCCATAGGATTTTCATCATCTAACATATCTTTTTTATCACAAATCATACATTTGACTCTCATTTCGTCACCTCAATACGAATTCTATCAGTATAAGTATATCATGGAAGTGTAATGTTTTTGAATAATAGCGGGAAAAAATAATATTTTCGCAATTCAAAAAATAGGTTATGATAAGGATATATGAAGTATATTTGGAGGTGGAAATATGGCGAATGTAGTAGAGCCCACATTAACGGATGATTTAGTACAAACGTTACGTAAAGAGTGTATTGTTATGGTAGCAACAACAGATTTTGAAAAACAAGTTCCTAACGTAAGTGCTATTTCTTGGGTGTATGCAGTGAGTAAAACTAGTATTCGATTTGCAGTAGATCAACGTTCACGTATTGTGGAAAATATAAGACATAGTACTGGAGTGGTATTGACTATAATGGCGAATGAATCCGTATTTTCCATAAGTGGTGCAGGTGAAATTTTGACTGATAGAATGGAAGGCATTCCTTTAAAATTGACTGTAATAGAAGTAAATGTACAAGAAGTACGTGATGTTATGTTTTATGGTGCAAAACTTGCAATTGAACCAACATATGAAAAAACGTATGATCTTCGTGCAGCTAAAAAGCTCGATAACCAGGTGTTAGTAGGAATGAAAGAATTATAAATGTGATAAATAAGAAAGTCAGTTATTAACTTTTGTAATTACTTATTGTGATTTTATGTTAATAATTATAATTAAAAGTAATATATTGAATAGAAATGAATAAAAAATAAATAAAAGGTTTAATGGCTATAAATTTCGATTCTACCTCGTTTATACGGTACATATAATTATAACAATGGTTCGTCCATATTTTATGGATGAAACCCTTGTTCTACAAATTTAAAAGTGGAGTCAGGGGGTAACAGGTTGGATAAAATTTATGTGTTAGATACGAATGTACTTTTGCAGGATCCTTTATCTATTTTTTCATTTGAAACCAATGAAGTAGTGATTCCAGCAGTTGTATTAGAAGAGGTTGATTCGAAAAAACGTTATATGGATGAAGTAGGACGAAACGCTCGTTATGTATCTAAGTTAATAGACAAATTTCGTGAAATAGGAAAACTGCATGAAAGTATTCCGCTAGAAAACGGCGGTACATTTCGTATTGAATTAAATCATCGTTCGTTTGTCCAACTACAAGATATTTTTGTAGAAAAAACAAATGATAATCGAATTTTAGCTGTAGCAAAAAATCTATCTTTAGAAGAACAAGAAAAAGAGGACGGGAAGTCTGTTATTTTAGTAAGTAAAGACGTGCTCGTAAGGGTAAAAGCAGATGCAATAGGTTTAAAGGCGGAAGATTATTTAAGTGATCGGGTTATTGAAGTGGAAAATATATATTCAGGATTTTTAGAAGGATATATATCAAAAGAACAATTGGATTATTTTTATGAAAAAGGCGAATTGCCTTTATCCGAAATTGCAAATCATCCTTTTTATCCAAATCAGTTTGTAGTAATGAAAGATGCGTTAGGTGGATCTAGTTCAGCACTAGGTATTGTGGATCATTTAGGTAAAAAGGTAAAGAAACTTATTTTTCATAATGAACAAGTATGGGGAATACGACCACGAAATGTGCAGCAAATTATGGGATTAGAATTGTTGCTTCGTGAAGATATTCCGCTAGTCACGCTAACAGGGAAAGCTGGTACAGGAAAGACATTACTAGCTTTAGCTTCGGGGCTCATGCAAACGGAAGATTTAGGGTTATATAAAAAACTACTCGTTGCACGGCCAATTGTTCCAGTTGGGAAAGATATCGGTTATTTACCGGGAGAAAAAGAAGAAAAGTTAAGACCGTGGATGCAACCGATTTTTGATAATCTAGAGTATTTATTTAATACGAAAAAACCAGGAGAGTTAGATGCTATTTTAGCTGGAATGGGTTCGATAGAAGTAGAAGCTCTTACGTATATACGCGGGAGAAGTATTCCAGATCAATTCATTATAATTGACGAAGCACAAAATTTAACGAAGCATGAAGTGAAAACGATACTAACGAGGGTAGGAGAAAAAAGTAAGATCGTATTAATGGGAGATCCTCAGCAAATTGATCATCCGTATTTGGATGAGTATAATAACGGTTTAACATATGTTGTAGAGAAATTTAAAGAGCAACGTATTAGTGGTCATGTGAAATTTGTAAAAGGGGAGCGATCTAATTTAGCTCAACTAGCAGCAGATTTATTATAAAAAGGAGTGAGCTGAAGCTCACTCCTTTTCTTTAAATAATTGTAAATTTGCGGATGTTACGGATTGGATTTTGTCTATTAGATCCATCATTGTAATATAAATGAACAGGTCCATCTTCTTTTAATGGTTTTCCTTCTTTTGAAAAACCAAGAATAGCATGTTTGACAGTTTCTAATGGAAGCGTTATTGTATCATCTACTGTTTCGATCTCGACTTGCGTAGCGTCATCTGAAATTTCGGCGTTAGCAAGAAAAGGTTGAAATGGTATACCGAACGTTCCAGTAATTAGCTGTTCTTTTTTAAATTTCTTTACACTTTGTTGTATCGGCGGGAAAGCAGCACCATCACGGATTTCGCGATCCCAATGTTCCGAGGTGTTTTTTAAATAAGCTTCTAGTTCTGAAGTGTTTTCTCTCGTTTCATCAAAGTAAGTTGTCAAATCTACTTTTCGATCATCAAAGATCCAAACGGTTGGATCGATAGTGATTGGAAAACGAACTTTTCCATTAATAAATAAAATTTCGCTCATTGTTGTTCCCCCATTTGTGTTATACTCCCACTTTTCAGTATAATAGTATTAGACACTATTGTCACAAAAAATGTTTCTATTGCAATTTATTAAAACTATCGCTAATATTAATAGATAGGAGAGAGTAGGACGGAAACGGAGGGAATCAATTTGGCGTCTGAGACAGTATCAAATCATCAGGAAAAGGCACTAGCCCTTCTACAAGCGGATGCGGAGAAGATTTTAAGACTTATTAAGGTGCAAATGGACCATCTTACAATGCCGCAATGTCCATTATATGAAGAAGTGTTAGACACACAAATGTTTGGACTATCCCGCGAAGTCGATTTTGCAGTTCGCCTTGGTCTTATTTCAGAAGAACAAGGGAAAGCAATGTTAGGAGAGCTTGAACGTGAGTTATCTGCACTTCATGAAGCATTTACAAACAAACAACAATAACGGGTTCAAATAAGGGGGCTCAAACTGAAAAAGTTTGAGCTTTTTATTTGTATAATAAAGCAGGAAGAATCAATGTACATATGGAATACAACAATAATTAAATTGAAACAGAGAGAGGAAATGAAATGAAAAGAGTATGGAAATCAATGGATTATTCATTATTACTTCCTCTTGTTATCTTATGTGTGCTGGGAGTTATAATGGTATATAGTTCTAGTTCCATTGTTGCGATTTCGAGATTTGATAAACCAGCAAATTTCTTTTTTAAAAGACAATTAATTACTTTAGTTGTTGGGACAATGGTATTAATAATTATTGCTACTATCCCATATAAAGTTTGGAGAAAACGAATTTTTTTATTGGGGAGTTATGGTGCTAGTGTTGCCTTAGTAGCTGCAGCTGCCTTTTTCACTAAGAAAGTAAACGGTGCAAACGGGTGGATATTTGGAATACAGCCTGCAGAATTTGTTAAGATAACAGTTATTCTCGTCTTAGCTCATTTTTTTGCGAAAAGACAAGAAACGAATACACCTGTTTTCAAAGGGTCAGGTCCAGTACTTATTGGTGTTGGAATAATCATGTTTTTAATATTAAAGCAAAATGATTTAGGTACTGATTTGTTAATTGCAGGAACAGTAGGAATTATGTTTCTTTGTTCGGGAGTACAGGTTAACTTATGGATTAAACGAATTGCTTTAACTTCTATAGTATGGATTCCGGCACTATATTTTCTTGGTAATTATGCATTAAATCCATATCAAAAGGCACGTTTTTCTGTTTTTCTTGATCCGTTTAATGATCCTCAAAAGGATGGGTTTCAATTAGTGAATTCATTTATTGGAATTGCTTCGGGAGGGCTAAATGGTAGAGGATTAGGAAATAGTGTACAAAAGTATGGTTACTTACCAGAACCACAAACGGATTTTATAATGGCAATTATATCTGAAGAACTTGGTTTTATAGGTGTGGCTATTATTTTAATCTGTTTATTACTTATAATTATTCGGGCCTTTAGAGTTGCACAAAAGTGTAAAGATCCATTTGGAAGTTTAATAGCTATCGGAATTGCAAGTTTGTTTGGAGTCCAAACATTTGTTAATGTTGGTGGTATGTCTGGATTAATACCACTTACAGGAGTTCCTTTACCGTTTGTTAGTTATGGTGGGAGTTCCTTATTAGCTAATCTACTTGCGATGGGGATATTACTCAATATTGCTAGTCATGTAAAACGACAAGAGAAACAACAGAACGAGACAGTTAAAGAAAGAGAACAAGGTGGACCACATCTTGTAGTTGTAAAATAAAACACATTGTGCCTTAGAGCATGATGTGTTTTTTTATTTTTAAGTAGTTTTAAATATGATGTATTAATTTATCTTTTAGTCAAAGGGTATATCACATTTAGTTTAAAGTGATATACAATTAAGTTGTTACATAAGGAAGAGGTATGCTATACTATTTTTGTGAGACAAATTGCTCAGAAAACTTATCATTTGTTAAAAAATAAGGTATGATGGATAAAAATAAAGTGAAGCTTTCTAAGTATAATATAATGTAGAAAGTGAAGAACTTCACGCTCTTTATGGTGTGTATATATTTTATCTCTAGAGTGGTAGGAAAGTAGAGGGGGAAAATCATGACAAAGCTGCAACGTATTCAAAAAGTATTGGTAGCTAACCGTGGAGAGATTGCAATTCGTGTGTTTCGAGCTTGTTCGGAACTGGGATTAAAAACAGTTGCAATCTATTCTAAAGAGGATAGTGGTTCTTATCATCGTTATAAAGCCGATGAATCCTATTTAGTTGGGGAAGGAAAAAAGCCAATTGATGCTTATCTAGATATTGAGGGCATTATTGAGATTGCGAAAAGTAATCATGTAGATGCAATCCACCCTGGATATGGTTTCTTGTCAGAAAATATTCAATTCGCAAAACGTTGTGAAGAAGAAGGGATTATCTTTATCGGTCCAAAAAGTAAGCATTTAGATATGTTTGGAGATAAAGTAAAAGCAAGAACACAAGCGCAGCTAGCACAAATTCCAGTTATTCCTGGTAGTGATGGGCCAGTAGATTCATTAGAAGAAGTCGAAGAATTTGCTGAAAAGTATGATTACCCGATTATTATTAAAGCTTCCCTTGGCGGTGGCGGTCGTGGTATGCGTATTGTACGTACTAGTGAAGAATTAAGAGAATCGTATAATCGAGCAAAGTCAGAAGCGAAAGCAGCCTTTGGTAATGATGAAGTATACGTAGAAAAATTCGTTGAAAAACCTAAACATATAGAAGTTCAAATTTTAGCAGATGAAGAGGGCAATGTTGTTCATTTATACGAGCGAGACTGTTCTGTACAACGTCGTCATCAAAAAGTAGTAGAAATTGCACCTAGTGTGTCGCTTTCAGATGATTTGCGTCAGCGTATTTGTGATGCTGCTGTGAAATTAACGAAAAATGTAAATTATTTAAACGCAGGAACAGTTGAATTTCTTGTAAAAGATGATAATTTCTATTTCATTGAAGTAAATCCGCGTGTTCAAGTAGAACATACAATTACAGAAATGATTACAGGAGTCGATATCGTTCAATCACAAATTTTAATAGCTGATGGACATGCATTACATAGCAAATTGGTGGGTGTTCCAAAGCAAGAGGAAGTTGTTGTACATGGATTTGCAATACAATCTCGAGTAACGACTGAGGATCCACTAAATAATTTCATGCCGGATACAGGAAAAATTATGGCATATCGATCAGGTGGTGGCTTTGGAGTTCGTCTTGATACAGGTAATAGTTTCCAAGGTGCTGTTATTACACCGTACTATGATTCTTTACTTGTAAAAGTTACAACATGGGCGCTTACTTTTGAACAAGCTGCTGCAAAAATGGAACGTAACTTAAAAGAATTCCGTATTCGTGGTATTAAAACGAATATTCCATTCCTAGAGAATGTAGTAAAACATAAAAACTTCTTATCAGGGGAATATGACACTTCATTTATTGATGCGTCACCTGAACTATTCTTGTTCTCGAAACGTAAAGACCGAGGAACGAAAATGTTAAATTACATCGGGACAGTAACAGTAAATGGCTTCCCAGGAGTAGGGAAAAAAGAGAAACCAATTTTCCCAGATGCTCGTATACCGAATGTATTACACTCAGAGCCAATCCAAAATGGAACGAAACAAATTTTGGATGAGCGTGGAGCAGACGGATTAGTAAAATGGGTACAAGATCAAAAACGTGTACTTTTAACGGATACAACATTCCGTGATGCGCATCAGTCATTACTTGCAACGCGTATTCGTACAAAAGATTTACACCAAATTGCAGAGCCGACAGCGAGAATGTTACCGAACTTATTCTCAGCAGAAATGTGGGGCGGTGCGACGTTTGATGTTGCATATCGTTTCTTAAAAGAAGATCCGTGGGAACGATTACTAGATCTTCGTGAAAAAATGCCAAATGTTTTATTCCAAATGTTACTTCGTTCTTCAAACGCGGTTGGTTACAAAAACTATCCGGATAATTTAATTCAAAAGTTTGTGGAGTGTTCTGCTCAAGCTGGAATTGATGTGTTCCGTATTTTTGATAGCTTAAACTGGGTAGAAGGTATGAGAGTTGCGATTGATGCTGTACGAGATACTGGTAAAATTGCAGAAGCAACTATGTGTTACACAGGGGATATTCATGATCCGTTACGTAGTAAATATGATTTAAATTACTATAAAAATTTAGCAAAAGAATTAGAAGCATCAGGAGCTCACATTTTAGGTATTAAAGATATGGCGGGCTTACTAAAACCAAATGCAGCATATGATTTAGTTTCAGCATTAAAAGAGACGGTATCGATTCCGATTCACCTGCACACACACGATACGAGTGGAAATGGTATATTAACGTATACGAAAGCAATTGAAGCAGGTGTTGACATTGTCGATGTAGCAGTAAGTTCTATGGCTGGTCAAACGTCACAACCAAGTGCGAACACGCTATACTATGCGTTAGGTGGAAACGAAAGACAGCCAGATGTTAATATAGATTCATTAGAAAAATTATCTCATTACTGGGAAGATGTACGTAAATACTACGCACCGTTTGAAAGTGGTATGAATGCTCCTCATACAGAGGTATATATGCACGAAATGCCAGGCGGACAGTATAGTAATTTACAACAACAAGCGAAAGCGGTTGGCTTAGGCGATCGTTTCGATGAAGTGAAAGTAATGTACCGCCGTGTGAATGACATGTTTGGTGATATTGTTAAAGTAACGCCATCATCTAAAGTTGTCGGTGATATGGCATTATTCATGGTTCAAAATCACTTAACAGAACAAGATGTTTTAGAGCGTGGACATTCTATGGACTTCCCAGGATCTGTTGTTGAAATGTTCTCTGGAGATTTAGGACAACCATATGGTGGTTTCCCGAAAAAGTTACAAGAAATTATTTTAAAAGGGAAAGAACCATTAACAGTAAGACCAGGTGAATTATTAGAACCAGTAGATTTCGACGCGTTAAAAGAAGAGCTATTCCATAAACTTGGACGCGAAGTGACGATGTTTGATGTAGTTGCATATGCATTATATCCAAAAGTATTTATGGATTACGAAAAAGTTGCTGAGATTTATGGAAATGTATCTGTGCTTGATACACCGACTTTCTTCTATGGTATGAGACTTGGTGAAGAAATCGATGTGGAAATTGAACAAGGTAAAACATTGATGGTTAAACTAGTATCAATTGGAGAGCCTCAGCCAGATGGAAATCGAGTTCTTTACTTGGAGTTTAACGGTCAACCACGTGAGATTGTTGTGAAAGACGAAAGTGTGAAAGCGACAGTTGCACAACGTGTGAAAGGAAACCGTGAAAATCCAAACCACATTAGCGCAACAATGCCAGGAACGGTTATTAAAGTAGTTGTAAAAGAAGGCGATGAAGTGAAAAAAGGCGATTCTATGGCAATTACAGAAGCGATGAAAATGGAAACGACAGTTCAAGCGCCGTTTAATGGTAAAGTGAAAAAAGTATATGTTAACGATGGAGATGCAATTCAAACGGGTGACTTACTCATTGAATTAGATCACTAAAATAAAAAAGGGTTGTGGAAACACAGCTCTTTTTTATTACGAAAAAATACCTTGCCAATTCGGGCAAGGTATTTTCATTTATTTTGTTTGTTTAGAAGTTGATGCAGCTTCTTTTGCATTCACTTTACTTCTTGTACCTAACATAACTAAATAGCATAGTACAGCAAACAAGCAAGAAATGAATAGTGAATGTAATAATGCCATTGATAAACTAGCATTTGTAAATACGACTAAAATTCCTACGATAGCTTGAAGTGTAACAAGGATAAATGAGATGATCCATCCCCAGTATACGACAGGCTGCTGTTTGTAATGGCGGATAGCGAGAATCATCGCGTATAGTATCCAAGCGAAAATTAACATCGCTGCAACTCTATGTCCCATTTGAACCCATTCATGTAATTGAGTTGGCATAGGTCTATTTTTGCTACATAAAGGAAAGTCTGGACAGGCTAAGCTAGCTCGTTCGTGACGTACTAAAGCCCCTGTGTAGACGACAATATAACTGTAAATTGTTACACCATAAATATGAAATTTCATTTTTTTGTCCATAATAAGTGAACGTGCATCAAATTTTTGGTCAATTTCAAAGATAAGACACGTTAATAAAATGACAGAAGCAAATGAAATTAAGGAAATACCGAAATGGATAGCAAGTACAGCTGGCATTTGCCCCCAAACAACCGCTGCGGCTCCCATTAATGCTTGTGCAACTAAAAATACGAAGGATAAAATTGCTAACGTTTTTGTTTCGCGCACATGTTTATAATATTTCCAGGACAAAATACAAAGGAGAGTGACAAGAATTCCTGCTGATCCTGATGTAAGGCGATGACTTAGTTCAATAATAGTTTCCATTGATAAATTAGATGGAACAAATTCACCGTTACAAAGTGGCCATGATTTACCGCATCCTTGGCCAGAGCCTGTTTTTGTAACTAAGGCGCCTCCTAATAAAACTATTAATAAATCAAGACTCGTAATGACTGCTAACCATTTAATAAAGCGTTGCAATCTCTTTCACCATCTTTCTGCTATGAAGTTATTGCGAAATATTTTCATTCCATTATGTATAGAATAAAACGCGCTAGTTCCTATGATATATAAAAAATAATAAAATAGCAAAGAAATGGAGGGGGAAGACAGGGAAGAGAAAACGGGTGTGGAAATAAGGTTTATAAGGAAATTTTTAGGTGAAAAATAGGCTATTTTGAAAAGAAATGGGGAGAATACGTGTTAAATATGACAAAAAAGTTTATTATAGAAGGTAACATCATGTTATGATATGGATAAGTAACAATTAAGTTTTTTATGTTCGACACAAAAAGTTCATGTTTTCTTCACAAAATGTTCGGGAAATATGATTTAATATATTGGAGTATGGGCGTAGATTAGTAGTAGAATGGGTTAACAATGTTTCTACTGTAATAATATTGCTATATAGAAGCGAAATATTTCAATTTGAAATAGGCGCAAAAAGAAAGATGAAAGTTTTAAGAGGGGGTTAAAGTGATGAACCATGCAACAAGTGAGCTGCATGATGAGTCTGCTGTTACAAGCGTACCGGAAACAACTCGGTTACAAGATTTAAAAGCGCTCGTTAAAATGGGGATTGTAAACTCAAATACACTTACTGTATTTACAGGATTTTGGTTGGCATTACACTTTAATGGATTAAGTGTAATGGACAATCTGGATAAGTTATTCTTTACAATCGTTGGTTCTGGATTAGTTATGGCAGGGGTATGTTGTTTAAACAACTACATTGATCGAGACATCGATCCATTAATGGAAAGAACAAAGACCCGTCCAACGGTTACTGGAAAGTATAAACCAGGATTTGCACTTACATTTGGACTAGTTATATTACTTCTTGGTTTTGTATTTTTATTATTAACAACACCAATGGCAGTCTTAATGGGATTTATTGGTGCTTTCACATATGTTGTTCTATATAGTTTATGGACAAAGAGAAAGTATACACTAAATACTGTTGTAGGTAGTATATCTGGTGCAGTTCCACCTTTAATTGGATGGGCAGCAATCGATCCATCTTTAGGCCATCCAATTGCTTGGATGTTATTTTTAATTATGTTTATTTGGCAAATCCCACATTTCCTTGCATTAGCAATGAAACGTGTTGATGAATATCGAAACGCAGGAATTCCAATGCTTCCTGTAGTTCATGGATTTGAAATTACGAAACGCCAAATTATGATTTGGACAGTATGTTTATTACCACTACCATTTTATATGAGTGGACTAGGGATAACATTTATGGTAATTGCAACACTGCTTAACATCGGATGGATCGTTTTAGGTTTTTATGGCTTCCGTAAGAAAGATGACATCAAATGGTCTGTGCAAATGTTTGTTTATTCCCTAAATTATTTAACAATCTTATTTGTATCAATGATTGTAGTTACATTCTTCTAAGACAACGACATAATTGGATTTCTTTACGTTGAGATTTACTTTACTTAACTATAAAGTACAATCTAATTCACAAGGAAAGTGGGGGTTGTTTGTATGAAGAAACAGTGGCGACTGCTTTCGTTCGTTTCACTGCTGGCTTTACTGTTAGGGGGATGCGGTAAAGCCTTTCAATCTACTTTAATTCCGCAAGGAGAAGTAGCAAAAATGCAATACGATCTGCTCTTACTAGCAAGTGCGATCATGGTAGGAGTAGTACTAGTAGTTACTATTATTTTCTTATATGTAATTGTGCGTTTCCGACAAAAGAAAGGTCAGGAAGATTATATTCCGGAGCAAGTTGAAGGGAATCACAAACTAGAAATTATATGGACAGTTATTCCGATTATTCTTTTGCTAATCTTAGCTGTTCCGACGGTTACATATACATTCAAACTTGCTGATGTAAGTGCGATGGAGAAAAAGAATATTGATAAAGATACTATCGTTGTTGATGTAACAGCGAATCTTTATTGGTGGGAATTTTCTTATAAATCAGAAAAGATAGTAACTTCTCAAGATTTAGTCATCCCCACAGGTAAGAAAGTGTATTTGAATTTGAAGGGTGCCGATATTAAACATTCGTTTTGGGTTCCATCTTTAGCTGGGAAAATGGATACAAATACAGATAATGTAAACAAAATGTGGTTAAAGGCAGATAAATCGGGCACTTATAATGGTTTTTGTACAGAATTTTGCGGCCCATCACATTCTTTAATGCAATTCAAAGTGAAAGCTTTAGATGAAAGCGAGTACAAAAAGTGGCTTGCTGATATGAAGAAAATTGATGGGAAGAAAGAAGTAGCTTCAACAAAGGCGCAAGAAGGCCAAGAAATATTTAATAAAAGCTGTATTGGTTGTCACGCAGTTGGATCTAATGATAGTAGACCACCTTCCGCTCGTATCGCACCAAACTTAGCAAACTTTGCGGATCGCGATACAGTTGCCGGCATTGCTGAAAACAATGAAGAAAACTTAAAAAAATGGCTGAAAGATCCTGAAAATATGAAACCAGGAAATAAAATGACTGGTAAATATGGCAACTTAACAGACGATCAAATTGATGCATTAAATGCATATTTACAAACGTTAAAAGTTGAAAAGTAAAGAGGGATTATTCGCGAAGGGGAGGTTGAAAACGTGAGTTCTGTAGCAAAAAAACAGGGGATGGGTGCTGTCATATGGGATTATTTAACGACAGTAGACCATAAAAAGATTGCCATTCTCTATTTAATTGCAGGTGGATTGTTTTTTATAATAGGCGGAATAGAAGCTCTATTTATTCGCCTTCAATTAGCGATTCCTAACAACGCTTTTCTTGTTGGGGATGCTTATAATCAAGTATTAACTATGCACGGTACAACAATGATTTTCCTCGCAGCTATGCCACTCGTGTTTGCATTTATGAACGCCGCTGTACCACTTCAAATTGGTGCACGTGATGTAGCGTTCCCGTTTTTAAATTCACTCGGATTTTGGTTATTTTTCTTTGGTGGAGTATTTTTAAATTTAAGTTGGTTTTTAGGTGGAGCACCTGATGCAGGATGGACATCTTATGCATCTTTAGCTTTAGCCTCTAAAGGCCATGGTGTTGATTTTTATGTGCTTGGCTTGCAAATCTCCGGTATAGGTACATTAATTGGAGGTATTAACTTCCTTGTAACCATTATTAATATGCGTGCGCCAGGGATGACGTATATGCGTATGCCGATGTTTACATGGACGACATTTGTAACATCTTCATTAATATTATTTGCTTTTCCGCCGTTAACTGTAGGATTAGGACTTTTAATGTTAGACCGCTTATTTGGAACAAGTTTCTTTAATCCAGCACTGGGCGGGAATACAATTATATGGGAGCACTTATTCTGGATTTTCGGTCATCCAGAAGTATACATTCTTATACTCCCAGCTTTCGGAATATTCTCAGAAATCTTCGCGACGTTTTCGAAAAAACGATTATTTGGTTATTCGTCGATGGTGTTTGCGACAGTATTAATTGGATTTTTAGGGTTTATGGTATGGGCGCATCATATGTTTACTGTTGGGCTTGGTCCAGTTGCAAATGCTATTTTCTCAGTTGCAACAATGGCGATTGCGGTTCCGACCGGTATTAAAATATTCAACTGGCTCTTTACAATGTGGGGCGGAAGTATTCGTTTTACGACACCGATGATGTGGGCAGTAGCCTTCATTCCATCATTCGTAATGGGAGGAGTTACAGGTGTTATGCTAGCATCTGCACCAGCTGATTATCAATTTCATGATAACTATTTCGTAGTAGCTCACTTTCATTATGTAATTGTCGGTGGTGTTGTATTTGGTTTACTTGCAGGAGCCCATTATTATTGGCCACTGATGTTTAATAAAGTATTGAATGAAACGTTAGGAAAGATAACATTTTGGTTATTCTTTATCGGTTTCCATTTAACGTTCTTCATTCAGCATTTCCTTGGCTTAATTGGTATGCCACGTCGTTACTACACATATCTTGAAGGTCAAGGGTTGGAAATGGGCAATATGATTAGTTCTATTGGAGCGGTATTTATGGCTCTTGGAACGATTGTTCTTCTATTCAATGTAATTAAAACAACAGTATCAAAAGAAAAGGCTGGTCGTGATCCGTGGGATGGACGTACATTAGAATGGACAATGCCAGCACCTACACCAGAATATAACTTTAAACAATTACCATTTGTTCGCGGGTTAGATCCGTTTTGGATTGAAAAACGTGAAGGGAATAAAGAGATGACAGCGGCGGAACCAGTGGGTGATATTCATATGCCAAATCCATCATTTTCACCATTTATCATTTCTTTAGGATTGTTTATAGCGGCATTCGGTGCAATGTATATGCAGGGTGGAAAAGATAAGTTTTGGTTATTAGTAGCAATTATCGGTTTAATTATTACGTTTGGTACAATGTTCCTACGTTCAGTAATTGATGATCATGGATATCATATTCATAAAGAAGATTTAGAAGATAAGGGGGGCAAGGCGTAATGCATGTAGATGAAAAATTAACGAATGAAACATTTCCAGCAGAGCCTGAAAAAGCAACCCTTGAGGGGAAAAATAAGTTTGTCGGTTTTTGGTTATTTCTTGGAGGCGAAACAGTATTGTTCGCTTCCTTATTTGGCACATATTTAGCGTTAAAGAATTCTACAAATGGCGGACCAACATCTCAAGAGATGTTCCAAATGCCACTCGTTTTCATTATGACGATGCTTTTATTAACGAGTAGCTTAACGAGCGTATATGCGATGTATCATATGAAAAACTTTAATTTTAAGAAAATGCAACTTTGGCTACTGGTAACAGTGCTGCTAGGATTAGGGTTTTTAGGGTTTGAGATCTATGAGTTTTACCATTATACACATGAATTTAAGCATACTATGAGAAGTAGTGCATTTGGTTCTGCGTTTTATGCTCTTGTTGGTACACATGGACTCCACGTATTGTTTGGATTGTGTTGGATTTTAACATTAATCTTTAGAAATGCGAAGAGAGGTCTAAATTTATACAATGCACCGAAGTTTTATGTTGCATCGATTTATTGGCACTTTATTGACGTAGTTTGGGTGTTTATTTTCACTGTAGTATATTTAATGGGAATGGTGGGATAAACAATGGCGATAAAGCAAACGAATAATCCTAAAGTTGATCTTGTTTATCGGAAGAGAAAAAGTGCGGAGGAAATGAAGCATCAAGTTATTACATTTGCATTAATGATATTTTTAACATTAGTTGCATTTGTAGCAGTAGCATATCCGAAAACTTTCAGCCCGACTTTCTCAGTACCATTTATTTTACTATTAGCGGTGGTACAAGTAATTTTTCAATTGTACTATTTTATGCATATGAGTCATAAAGGGCATGAAGCAGCGAGTTTCTTTCTTTATTCTGGTCTGTTAATCGGGTTAATTACAATTTTAGCTTTTATGACAATTGTGTGGATTTGAAAAGTGAAGAGGGAGCTTGTGTTGTCACAGCTCCCTCTTCATATTATGTGAAAGGATAACCTTAAGAAGGTAGGTGTGACAATGAGTAACTTGTGGATATTTGGTTTTCAAGCGCTATGGAGTCCAATCTTTTTATTATTTATGCTTTCGATCCTCATTGGATATTTTTTAATTATTGGACCATATAGAATGCGATTTGAACATGCGACGAAGGTAAGTAAGAAGCAAGTTTTTTATTTTACGACCGGGATTGTTCTTTTGTATTTTGTAAAGGGAGGGCCTATTGATTTAATTGGTCATATTATTTTTAGTGCACATATGTTTGAAATGGCAGTCATGTATATTGCCGTTCCGCCATTGTTGTTGCTTGGTATACCAGTTTGGTTATATCGTTATATTACTTCTTTTAAGTTCGTTCAAATTATATTAAAGATATTTGCTAAGCCGCTTATTGCATTGTTTGTATTTAATGGCCTGTTTTCTTTTTATCATTTACCAGTTGTTTTTGATACAGTAAAACAAAGTCAAATTGCTCATCCTATCTGTCTCGCTATATTGTTCTTTACGGCAATCATGATGTGGTGGCCGATGCTAAATCCATTATCAGAATATCAAACGTTAAGTGATATAAAGAAACTTGGTTATATGTTTGCTAACGGTATATTATTAACGCCAGCTTGCGCGTTAATTATTTTTGCAACGGCGCCGTTGTTTGCAACGTATACGGATCCGGCTGCTTGGATGAAGGCGATGGAACTATGTGTACCAGCGGGAACTTTATCTAATTTAAATATAACTGGACCAGAATTTTTACACTGGATGCCGATCGTACAAGACCAACAAACAGGCGGCATCATTATGAAAATTGTCCAGGAAATAGTGTACGGCACAATTATTGGTTATGTGTTCTTTCGATGGGCGCGTCGAGAGCGTGAAAAGGATAAAGAGCAGTTACAACAATTGCCGCCGTATTTACAAACGAAGTAAAAAAGTGTATGGGTTTCCATACACTTTTTTAGTTTTACTAAACTTTAATAGATTGAATTTTCTAATTATTTATGTTAAGTTAGTGTAGGCATGTACTAAAAGTGGATATAAGATTTACTACTAGCTTTAATGCATAATAATTCCATGTGTAGTACAAGTTTTTTAGAGAGTTACAAATTTATATTGTTATCTTTAATAAAACAAGGACTATTTTAAGGGGGAATTTAAATGGGTAGTAGTGGAAGTATGGTAAAGCCAATTAGTGGTTTTTTAGCAGCATTAATACAATATCCAGTACCGGTAGTAGAGTCACGTGCAGACATTGATAAACAAATTAAACAGATCATAAAAACAATTCATTCAACTAAAGCAGGGTATCCTGGATTGGAATTGATAGTATTTCCAGAATATAGTACGCAAGGGCTTAATACAAAAAAATGGACTACAGAAGAGTTTTTATGTACGGTCCCTGGGCCAGAAACAGACTTGTTTGCTGAGGCATGTAAAGAGTCTGAAGTATATGGTGTTTTTTCTATAATGGAAAGAAATCCTGATGGTGGAGAACCGTATAATACAGCAATAATTATTGATCCACAAGGTGAAATGATTTTGAAGTATCGTAAGCTAAATCCTTGGGTGCCAGTTGAACCTTGGAAGGCTGGAGATTTAGGTTTACCTGTTTGTGATGGACCAGGAGGAAGTAAATTAGCTGTTTGTATTTGTCATGATGGTATGTTTCCTGAAGTAGCTCGTGAAGCAGCTTATAAAGGTGCAAATGTCTTGATTCGTATTTCTGGATATAGCACACAAGTTAGTGAACAATGGATGTTAACTAATCGTTCGAATGCATGGCAAAATTTAATGTATACATTGTCGGTGAACTTAGCCGGTTATGATGGTGTATTTTATTATTTTGGTGAAGGACAAGTATGTAATTTTGATGGGACTACTTTAGTGCAGGGACACCGAAATCCTTGGGAGATTGTTACTGCTGAAGTATATCCAGAGCTAGCAGATCAAGCTAGATTAGGATGGGGTCTCGAAAATAATATATATAATCTAGGTTCAAGGGGATATGTAGCGACTCCTGGTGGGGTGAAAGAAAACCCATATACGTTTGTAAAAGATTTAGCTGAAGGTAAATATAAGGTTCCTTGGGAAGATGAGATTAAAGTAAAGGATGGAACTATTTATGGGTATCCAGTCAAAAAGACGATTCATTCTTAAGTAAGATAAATAGAACAAGCGCATCATATTGATGCGCTTGTTCTATTTACTCAATGATTTGGAATTCTTTTAACTCTTTTTCGATATTTTGTAGGAGTTGTTCGCTTTTTTGAATGACATTCGTTGGGAAAGTTTCACCATCACCATATTCAACGCCGTGAGGATAATAATGTTTACCTAATAAGGGAGGGAGTAGCTTTATTTCAGCGTGTCTGCTGCCAATGTCACCTTCAACAGCTAAACCTTGTACACGTAAATAATAAACATCGTTTAATATTTCGAATTTATAATCGTATGTAACTCGTTCATAATCCCACTGTCCAGCAAGTACAAAATGGTTCTTTTCCATAATCTCTGTTAATAGTGTTAAATCAACGACTGCCCCATTAAATTTCGTATTTGTAAATTGCATAAAATACCTCCTTTTTTAATGTTACACCATTATTTTTATAATAGTATGAATAATAAGAAAGTGCAATTCATATTGAGAGAAAAGGGATAATCCAGACTTTTTTTGCGAAAATATGATATAGTGAAAAGAGTACGGTACACACAAAAAAAGGAAAGAAAAGGATTTGTGTATATCTCAATTTTATGTTTTCTGCAGGAGGTATATCGATTGAAGAAATTATTGCGTATCGTAATGATTACAATTTTAATTTTAGCTGTTGATTTATACGGGAAATTACTCGTTTCACAATATATATTAACCCCATCTCAATCAAAGCAAGAAAATAAAATTGTGAAAAAGAAAAAACAAGTAAATGAAGACTCTTCCGATACTGTTTTAAATATGATTGGTGGGGACTCTGAAAATTTATTAGCAAAATGGGGAGAACCTTCTCGAATAGAGCCATCTGCTTATGGATATGAATGGTGGGTATACAATCAAGATTTAGCTCAGTATGTTCAATTTGGGGTTGCTGAACGTAAAATTGTAACGGCGTATGTCGCTGGTGAGCAAGTTAAGGTGCCACCTTATTATATAAATGAAAAGTATGAAGATGTGTATAAAAAGAATCCACTTTCTCATGAGATTTCGTTAAAAAGAGGAAAGAATAGTTATCAATTTGAGTTATCTGATACCGAAGTGATGGAACAACCATTAGTACCAGTAGAAGATGGTTGGGCACAATTATATTTTGATCATTTTACGCATGAGCTTGTCGGTGTTCGTTATATGGATGACGAAACGTTATTGCGTCAAAGACCGTATCAGCTCGTTTATTCGGGTGAATTATTAGCAGAACAACCATTAACTCCAGATAAAATGAAACAAATAGAGAATGGGAATATGCAACAAATTTTTGATTTAACAAATATTATTCGAAGTCGTCATAATTTACCGTTATTAGCGTGGGACCAACAAACGGCAGAGGTGGCAATCGGTCATAGTAAAGATATGAAGGATAATAATTACTTTTCACACGATTCACCTACATTAGGTACGTTAGGAGATCGTTTACAGCGCGGGAAAGTAGGATTTCAACTTGCCGGTGAGAACATAGCGGCGCAACATAGTGATGGGGTTGCGGCATTGCAAGGTTGGTTAAATAGTGAGGGACATCGAAAAAATTTATTGAATGAACAATTTACAGGATTAGGTGTTGGCGTATACGATAAGTTTTATACACAAAATTTTATTCGGAAATAAAATGAAACTGTAAATTGTGGATGGGAATCTTCCCCTATGCAAATAGTAGGATAAAAAGGTGCATGAATCGTCTAAAAATAGGCGAACCATGCGCCTTTTTTTTCTTATTATATAGTAGATATACATGAAGAGGTGAGGATTATGCCGACAACAAAAGGACCGTTACATCCATCGGTTCAACAGTTTAAAGAGTTTGTAAACCATCACCCTAAAATGGTTCATGAAGTTCGAAGTGGTCATAAAACTTGGCAACAGTTTTATGAGGAATGGTACTTACTTGGTGAAGAAGATCCAATATGGGCAACTTTTAGACCGGATGGAGCGCCTGCTTTTTCTTCGGTAAAAGAAAAGAAAAAAGAAAATGGAAAAGAAAAGGATACTCGAACTGAAGAGGAAAAAACTGCTGATGTGATGGGACAAATGCTTTCTTTCTTTAAAAAGTTAGACGTGGAACAAATGCAACATCATTTAGCCAATGTGACGAGTGCTATTGGGAGTGTGCAACAAGTTTTTCAACAATTTCAAGGGAAACGCACGCAGCAAGAAGAGAGTACTTCCGAAAATAATCCATTTTTCTTTCAGAAGGATTAGGAGGAAAGCGGATGAGAGCAGAAATTATGGAGTTTATAAAGGCTGATGAGGATTTATCTCGCTATATTAGGGAGCAACCTTACTGGTATAGAAAACTAACGCGAAACCCTGAAGAAAAAGAGGCATTTGAGTTAGCAGCTATGCAACATTTCAAAAAAACGATACCAGATAAAGTTGAGAAATTTCAAAATCAATTGGCAGTTGCTTCCATTATGATTGATATGTTTCAGTATATGAAGCAGCAAAATGCAACATAATTGGAAGGGAAAACTATGTCCGTCATGCAGAACTTTTGATACAATAGAAGCGGATTATTTAAAAAGGAGTTGCAGCATGAGCATGACGGAAATTTGTTTAGTACGACATGGACAAACTGATTGGAATTTTCAAGAGATTATTCAGGGACGTGAAGATATTCCGCTTAATGAAGTGGGGAAGAAGCAAGCGAGTCAAAGTGCAGCTGCTTTGCAAGCGGAGGCATGGGATATAATTATAAGTAGCCCATTAATTAGAGCGCAAGAAACAGCTAAGGAAATTGCAGAGGCAACTGGATTACAATCAATTTTATTAGATGAGCGATTTGTTGAACGTAATTTTGGTGAAGCTTCTGGGAAGCCAGTTGCGACTGTTAGGGAATTAATTGCAGAAGGTAAAGTAGAAGGTATGGAGCAAGATGAAGAAATTGTAGCTCGTTGTTTTGCTGCGGTAAAAGATGTTGCAGAAACTCATTCTGGCAAACGTATTATTATTGTAGCCCATTCTCATGCGATAAAAGCAATTTTACATGCAATTGCTCCGGAAGATATTTCGTTTAAGACACCGTTAAAAAACGCATGTATTAGTTATGTGAATGAAAATAGTGGGAAGTGGGATGTTGTTAAATACAACATCGCGGAACATATTAATGTATAAATGTGTACTGAAATTATTAAAAAATAGTTAGAATGATATCTTTCTGTTTAGTGAGACACTTCAATTAGTAGTTCTATTCTAAATGTGGTATGATAAATACTCGGAGGTGTCTCTCATGATTGTAGCGACGCTAGAAAGCGTATTAATATTAGATAAGGCAGAGCAGCTTGCAAAAGCGATCATCTGTTCAGATATAGCAGAAGATTACCGTAAATGTTATAAAGAATTGCATGAAGATATGGAAGTTCAGACGTTAATTCAGCAATTTACAGCGATGAAAGAACGATATGAGGAAGTGCAACGTTTCGGTAAATATCATCCTGACTATACTTTCGTTTCGACGAAAATGAGGGAATTGAAGCGTTCTGTAGATTTACATGATAAGATTGCAGCTTTTAAACGAGTAGAAACGGCTTTACAAAAGTTGTTAGATGAAGTTAGTGTAGCAATCGGTTCTGAGGTATCCTCTTCCATCAAAGTTCCAACAGGAAATCCATTTTTTGATGCTGGTGGCTGTGGTGGTGGTTGTGGTACCGGCGGAGGTTGCGGTTGTAAAAAAACGGGGTAAATCACCCCGTTTTTTAGAAGATAGAAGAAAACGTATACAGAGTTTGTCCTGTAATGTCATAAATTTCTGATTGGTTTTCATAAAATATAAAATATATGTTTTTAAAAGGAGAAGATGGAGAAGATTATGTTCGGGCAACGACAAAGTATGATTGTTTATTTACATTCATTGAAACATGCCAAGATTTTAAGAAAATATGGTAACATACATTACATATCAAAACGTTTAAAATATGCAGTAGTATATTGTGATATGGAACAAATTGAGCATATGATGCAAAAGTTGAACAAACTTCCTTTTGTGAAAAAGATAGAACAGTCGTACCGCCCGTATTTAAAAACGGAATTTGAAAATTCGCGTCCTGATCGGGCAAAAGAATACGATTATAGCTAATAGAAAAAATCCCCTGCTAATTTTAGCAGGGGATTTTTCATTTGAAATAACACATTATTTCATTGGAGGAATAAAATTATTCATTCGTAAAATACCAATTAAATGATTGAAAAACAGTTCTTTTTCTGGGAAAGTTGTGGATGGTTTTACTGTAAAGGTAGTCACTTTTTTTCCAAGTTGTTCTGCTGTTTCTTCAAATAAAAGGACGCGTTTACTTTTTTTATTTTCAAGTACAGGAATGCCTTCACGACATATGTATAATGGTTGGAAATCACCAGTAGTAGTTGGTTTTAATATTACAACAAGTGAGCACACTTTTTTTTCATTTTTAATTGTTTCAAATTGTAACATATGTGTTATACGTTCTTGATTTGCTTTGGCAATTTCGAGTAATTCATATAAATCAGAGTAGCCCTCTCCGAGTTCTATAAAGCGTTGAATCATATCTTTTCCTCCTCTTTCTTTTACTGTACCATCTCACTTTTTAAATGAAAAGTATACAAAGAAAAAAAACCCTGCAAAGCAGGGCCCTTCTTATACTAGCATGTACTAGTAAGAAGGCAAAGGGAGAGGAGAAACCGGAGGAAGAACTTATGGGGAAACGTAAGTCTTCTCCGCGGTTGGCAACAACATCGAAGGTGATGTTGTTATAATTATTTATGTCCAATCTAAATGAAGATATACATGATGAAATTAAATTTTATGTTGGGCTTTTTATTTTTCTTTTTTTTATTTTATGATAGGATAAAAAAGATAAAGTGAAACGAATAGTTCGTGTTAGCGAATGGTGAGATGAATACATAAAAATGCAGAGTGGTTATTTTAAGCTAAGTTCTTCTAGTCTTCGTTGGAAGATGAATGGAATCGTAAAGTTTGGTAGCGGTTACCGAATGGAGAAGGGCTTTCTATAATTGCTCGATAGATTGAAATAAAGGTAGTGACAACAGATGAGAGTAGTTTCAGGAAAATGTAAAGGACACCCACTTAAAGCGGTGCCAGGTAATACAACACGTCCAACGACTGATAAAGTAAAAGAATCCATTTTTAATATGATAGGCCCTTATTTTGATGGGGGTGTCGCTCTTGATTTATTTGGTGGTAGCGGTGGTCTTGGAATCGAAGCTATAAGTAGAGGGATTGATAAAGCGATTTTTGTTGATCGAGACAATAAAGCGATAAAGGTAATCCATCAAAATTTAGAAAGTTGTAGAATACAGGAACAAGCTGAAGTATATCGGAATGATGCAGAACGTGCGATAAAAGCACTTATAAAACGTGAAATGTCATTTGATCTTATATTAATTGATCCTCCATATAAAGATCAAAAAATTGTATCTTTAATTAGTGTAATGGATCAACATGGATTGCTACATAACGATGGTTTAATTATGGCGGAGCATGGTAATGATGTAGTTTTACCTGAGTCTATAGGAAGACTTGTAAAGGTGCGAGCTGAAAATTATGGCATTACAGCGATATCGATTTATAAGTATGAAGGTGAGGGGACGGAATGACAAGTATAGCTATTTCTTCGGGAAGTTTTGATCCAATTACCCTTGGGCATCTGGATATTATTAAAAGGGGAGCAAAAGTATTTGACGAGGTATACGTAGTAGTGTTAAACAACTCGTCAAAAAAACCGTTCTTTTCAGTGGAAGAGCGTTTAGATTTAATTCGAGAAGCAACAAAGGATATTCCTAATGTCAAAGTAGATTCACATAGTGGACTACTAGTTGAGTATGCAAAAATGCGTAATGCGAACGCGATTTTACGTGGATTACGAGCAGTTTCTGATTTTGAATATGAGATGCAAATTACTTCTATGAATCGAAAGTTAGATGAAAACATTGAAACCTTTTTTATTATGACAAACAATCAATACTCATTTTTAAGCTCGAGCATTGTGAAAGAAGTTGCGAGATATGGAGGAAGTGTAGTAGATCTTGTACCTCCTGTTGTAGAACGTGCTTTAAAAGAAAAGTTTCAAACCCCGTTAAAGTGAACGGGGTTTTTCTTTGTTGCTCCGAAAAAATAATAAGATGACATATACATATAAACAAAATAATGTAAATATCGGTCCGTAGTGTACAAAAGATGTCCAAATTTCATGCAGTATAGAAGAATGATTTGATAAAAAGACAGGGATATCTTTTTGCATAGGTGAAAAAGAGCTTACTTTTTCATAAAATGGTTTCCAAAATATAAAAGTAAAAATAGGAGCAAGAATACTTTGGATAATTCGTGCGAAAAAATAGGGCTTAAATCGGATGTCTGTTTCGGCTAATATGCTAGCGACTTGCGCCTGAATAGAAAGGCCGCTAAATGCTAAAATAAAGCTTGTTACCATAGCTTGCTGTAGGAGGGGTGTTTCATTTATTTGACTAATCATTTGGCTTCCGAGTGTCATTTCAAACATGCCAGATAATATTGGGATACTAAATTCGGTAGTTAGTTGGAAGAATGATAAAATATGTTGCATAATAAAAGAGAGGGATGCTGTAATATGAAATACAGTAATCATTTTATTTAAAACAGAGAATAAAATAATGAATCCACCAATCATAAGTAACGTTTGAATAGAAGAAACGATAGCGTCCCCAAGTAATTTTCCTATCGGTCTTTTTTCTTGCATACGTGTCTCGTGTAGGATTGAAAAAGGGTTTTGAAAAGGGCGTTTTTTAGTAGCATGTTTATCATGCGTGGAAATGTTCTTATTGCCATAAAAACGCATCAGTAACCCGACAGCAAAATTACTTACATAATGTGCAGCAGCTAATACGATTCCTAATTTCGGATTATTGAAAAAACCGATAGAAACAGCGCCAAAAATAAAAAGTGGATTGGATGAGTTTGTAAAAGATACGAGGCGCTCTGCTTCAATTTGTGTTAGCTGATTGCTTTTGCGCAGTCTAGCGCTTAATTTGGCGCCAGCGGGAAAGCCTGAAGCCATTCCCATTGCCCAAACAAATCCGCCTATTCCTGGAACGCGGAAAAGTGGTCGCATAAGTGGTTCTAATATAACGCCTATAAATTTTACAACACCAATACTAATGAGAAGTTCGGCAATGATGAAAAACGGTAAAAGTGAAGGGAATACAACTTCCCACCATATATTTAACCCTCGAATGGAAGCTTGTAAAGCAGCTTGGGGGTGGAGTACAAGAGAAAAGGTTAAAAAAAGTGTTGATATGGTAAGGAAAGCCGTTTTCCATTTTTCATACATGTAAGTAAATCCCCCTTTGTCCCAAAAAACGTTCATTTCAGTATACGTGGATACGTAGTGAATTTAGACCATAAGTATGAAAAAGGAACGAAAAAAATTAAAGGGTGAGAAAAGTGAAAGAACCGAAAATTGGCTTAGCTCTTGGATCTGGGGGCGCAAAAGGTTTTGCTCATATTGGTGTTATAAAGGTTTTAAGGGAAAATGATATACCGATTCATATGATTGCAGGAAGTAGTATGGGGGCTTTGGTAGGTACATTTTATGCGGCTAGTTCAAACGTTGAAAGACTGTATAAACTGGCAAATGTTTTTAAGAGGAAATATTATTTAGATTTTACGGTTCCGAAAATGGGATTTATTTCTGGAAAACGTGTCAAAGATATGATTAAAATGTTTACATATAATAAAAATTTAGAAGAATTAGATATCCCGACGGCTGTTGTGGCTACTGATATCTTAAAGGGGGAAAAAGTAGTTTTTACAAGTGGTCCAGTTGCAGAGGCGGTGAGAGCAAGTATTTCTGTACCTGGAGTGTTTGTGCCAGAGAAAATAGATGGACGATTATTGGTAGATGGCGGAGTAATTGATCGCATCCCAGTATCGGTTGTGAAAGAGTTAGGTGCCGATATTGTCATTGCTGTTGATGTATCCCCGATTAAAGTAAATGGAGAGGTTACGTCTATTTATGATGTAATTATGCAGAGTATTGAAATTATGCAACATGAGCTTGTGATAAATCGGCAAATTGCATCTGATTTAATGATGCGCCCAGCTGTAGAACAATTTAGTTCCCGGGCTTTTACAAACATTGAAGACATTATTCGAGTTGGAGAGGTAGAAGCGGAAAAGCATGTTGCAAATATTCATTTATTAATTGAGCAGTGGAAGGAGAAACATAATGTTTAAGCGTTTTCGGTTTATATATGCAATTTTAATAGGGGTTATATTGGCAATGTTACTTGTTTATGTACGCCTGCCGTATTATGTAACGAAACCAGGAATGGCTGCCAAATTAGAGCCTTACGTTCAAGTTGAAGGGGGAACAAAAGAATCTGGTGATTTTATGCTTGTTACGGTTTCAATGGGACCGGCAAATGTAGTGAATTTAATAGCGGCACAGTTTAATAAATATACACATATTTCAAAAGCGGAAGAAATATTGCAAAAAGGTGAAAGTGATGAAGAATATCAATTTCGCCAAAATTATGCAATGAAAGATTCGCAAAATGCAGCGATTTATAATGCCTATAAACGTGCAAATCGTACTGTTTCTTTTGAAAATAAAGGTGTGTTGGTTGCTGGTGTAGCGAAAGGGATGCCTTCAGAAGGAAAGCTTAAACTTGGAGATGTTATCATTGCCGTCGACGGAAAAACATTTGAAAAGACAGAACAATTTATTGAATATATGACAGGGAAAAAAGAAGGAGATACAGTAAATATTGAGTACAAGAGGGATGGG
Source organism: Bacillus cereus group sp. Bc010 (assembly GCF_027716745.1). Classification (NCBI taxonomy): domain Bacteria; kingdom Bacillati; phylum Bacillota; class Bacilli; order Caryophanales; family Bacillaceae; genus Bacillus; species Bacillus cereus group sp. Bc010. The sequence continues at coordinate 225,996 of NZ_JAQFUY010000003.1, read as the reverse complement.
AAACAGTTAAAAGAAAATTTAAATGTAAAGACTATTCCGAATGGAAATGGACGTGTTGGTATAGGTGTTTCTATCGTTACGGAAAGAGAATTAGTGGTAGATCCGAAAGTGAAAATTGACTCTCATGAAATAGGCGGACCATCGGCAGGCCTAATGTTTACATTAGAAATATATAATCAACTGGTGGAAGATGATTTAACAAGAGGGCATGAAATAGCTGGAACAGGGACGATCAATGAAAAGGGAGAAGTTGGCCCGATTGGTGGTATTCAGCAAAAAGTGGTTGCTGCAAGTGATGCTGGTGCTGAAGTGTTCTTTGCACCAAATGAAAAAGGTGCGGAGAAATCGAATTATAAAGATGCACTTGAGGCTGCGAAAGATATTAAAACGAAAATGAAAGTTGTGCCAGTTGATACGTTGGATGATGCATTAATGTATTTGGAAAAAATGGGGAAGAAATAAAAAAATCTCTCTGAAAAGAGAGATTTTTTTATAGGAATTTTGCAGTTGTTTCATCGTAACGAATTGGGTGATGTGTTGCATCTTGTTTTAGTAGTTGTGTTCGTAATGGTTCTTGTATGATGGAGAAATATACAGAATTGGCTTTTCGATCTATGTGTAAAGTAGGATGGTCAAATGTTTTTGTATGGGTAAGGATTGGAAGCTCTATTTTTTTCTTGTTTTTTGAAAGGTACGTTTGTCCTTTTTGTGACATGCCTAATAGACGAATGTATGGTGCATGTTGCTCTATATTTGCGCAATGTATTTCTTCTTTTGTTGTATTTGTTAAAATATGTGTACAAGCTCTTTGTAATCTAGTCCACGTATAACGTTTCGTTTTTAACGCTTCCATGAATGAATGGAAGGAGGAACTGGTTTGTATTTTTGATAAAATACGATGCTCTAACCCTTCCTCAATTTCATATATATGTCGTAAGTCTTCTGGAGACATTGTCATAAGTTTGTATTTAAAAAATGAAAAGTATTGTTCCCAATTATGTAATGTCCCGTAGTTTTGTTTATAACTTGCTAAAAGAGAAGCAGTCGCTTTTGGGATGAAAGGCTCAATTTCTGTAAAGGAACTATTTTCACTAAAAAGTTGTTTGCGAATACTTGTTGCGCTTGCAATATGTTGGTCGTTAAATGTTTCATCATGATAATGAGATGCGAACCTTTTTATCGTTTGTGCTTGCATAGAACTATTTTGCATTAGAATTGCTTTTATGTATTGGAAGCCTAAAATGTTATTTGGTTGTGACATGTCTATATTTTTTTCAGAAGATAAAATGTGTAGGAAAGCTTCAGATGTAGCTTTTGCGTAACTATTACCTGCGTTCATAAATTGCTTTACAAGACGATTAAAAGTCTCTTCTTCATTTTTCTGCACAGAGATGGTGTTATAAAAATTTTCGATTTGTCCATCTTCACTGCCGAAACAAATTTCAGAAACGTGTAGGGCGTTTAAAATAGAAATAGCGCCATTTGCAAAGGTTTCGGCCTTTTGCGTTGAAAAGGCATAAGGAAGCTCTACAACGAGGTCTACACCGCATGCTAAGGCCATTTTGGTACGATACCATTTGGATACGAGTGCTGGCTCACCACGTTGTAAAAAAGGGCCACTCATAACAGCGATTGTAATATCAGAGTGTGTTAACTTTTTTGTTTGTTGCACATGATAAGCATGACCGTTATGAAAAGGGTTATATTCAACAACAATACCACTGGCTTTTATGGTAATCTCTCCTTTCGATGTAGCATCTTTTTGAAAAACGTGATACTCTATATATTATTTACTATGATGACTTCATTATAGTGTAAAGAAAAAACATTGACAAATATAAAATGGCTAGCTATAATTTTGTTTGTTGCCTTGAGGTGATATGATATGAAATGGTCCATCCATCAATTGAATAAATTGAGAAATAAAGGATTGACATTGGATGAGATGGTAGATGTAAGTGAGCTAAAAGAGGTCGAGAAAGATATTCGTGAAATTAATCCTGTTCACGTAACAGGAAGAGTTGATTTTGGCTCCGGTAAGTTTACGTTCCATCTACATATAACTGGAAGCATGGTTTTACCATGTTCTCGCTCTTTAGTAGATGTGACATTACCATTTGACATTAAAACAACTGAGGTGTTCCAAACTTCACAAGAAGAATTTGAAACTGAAGCTGAAATTCATTGTTTAGAAGGAGAAGTACTTGACTTACTGCCCGTAATCAAGGAAAATATACTTTTGGAGATTCCAATGCAAATTTTCAGTGATGATGTTTCTGGTGGAGCACCGACGCAAGGTCAAGACTGGCAAGTGATTTCGGAAGAAGACAAAGAAAAGCCTGTTGATCCAAGATTGGCAGGACTTGCAAAGTTTTTTGACAAATAATCGGAAGACTGGTTCAGGCCTTCATATGAAAATAACTATTTCTTTTAAGGAGGTGGGAAGAATGGCTGTACCTTTTAGAAGAACTTCTAAAACAGTAAAAAGAAAGCGTCGTACGCATTTCAAATTATCAGTACCTGGTATGGTAGAGTGCCCAAGCTGTGGTGAAGCGAAATTAGCTCACCGTGTATGTAAAGCATGCGGTACTTACAAAGGTAAAGAAGTAATCAGCAAGTAATTGCGGGAAAATAAACGTAGAAGATATCTTCTACGTTTATTTTTTTGTCTTATTCTTCATTTGTTGTATTCTATCTTTTCTAGTAACTGCATATGTTTAATAAAAAATGCATAGGGAGGACTAGAGAGATGGCGACAACAAGACAAGATGCTTGGACTGATGATGAAGATTTGCTTCTGGCAGAAGTAGTACTCCGGCATATTCGAGAAGGTGGAACGCAATTATCTGCCTTTAAAGAAGTGGGAAGACATTTATCTCGTACACCAGCAGCATGTGGCTTTAGATGGAATTCTTACGTTAGAAAGCAATACAAAGAACGTATTGAAGAAGCGAAGCAACTGCGTAAAGTGGAAAATTATGAAGTGAAAGAGACGAAGGTATTAGAACCTACGTCAATTACATTGAATGATGTTATTGATTTCTTGCAAAATTATAAAGATGAAAACTCTTTAGTGGTGTTGCAACAGCAAATTGAATCGTTACAAACAGAGAAAGAGAGCCTGTTGGAGCGATTATCAGTATATGAGGAAGAATATAGAACATTGCTTGATTATATCGATCAAAAAAGAAGTGTAATGGTAGCGGAAAGAAATAGCGCTCGTTCGAATGGGAAATTAGAGAAGTTAAAGAAATAAAAAAACAGCTGCTATGTAGCTGTTTTTTTATTTCTTATGCAGACTCTTCGTTTGTAACCGTATTCAAATTTGTTTCTGGGTGCCAAACGTAAAAATCACCATCAGGTACTGACACAGGTTGGAAATTTAATTTATCCCAAAAACCAGCTGAATGGATACGTGCGATCGTTTTAATTGGGAACTGTAGTCCCTTCGCATAATTTACAAGCATTTCTCCGAATCCTTGTTTTTGGAAAGTTGGTAATACTTCAAGTTTATAAAGTTCTAGGTAAGTACCTGTAATTTCGAATGGTTCCCCGCCGTTCCTTTTCATGTATAGACTCATACGTGCAATGAGTGATCCACCATAATAAATACCGTAAAATGGAGATTCACTATTGTTTTCAATAATGTTTGCTTGTAATTCTTCTAACATGGATAGTTCTTGAGCTCCGCAGCCTTTAAATTTTTTAAACTCGTCTAATGTTTTATAATTGATGAGCAAGCGCTCAACTTTTGGGAATCCCATAACATCACATCCTTTTTGTCTCATTGAATGCAGAAAAGTGAAAATATTTATAATAATATTATAACTCATTTTTTTATTTTTATGAAGATGATAGTGTATTTCTTTTATTATTTTTTGAGGATTTGCTAAACTAAGAGTAGAAGCATAGTAATAAGTAGTCTATACATATTGGAAGAAGAGGTGGCATTTGTTCATCTTTAGTTAATTATGATTCCACACGAATCGAATCGAGTGTTTGAGGAATAAAAGGGGAGGGGAAAAAGGGACTTGTGTATCGTGTTCAGATGAGTTCCTTACGTGAAAATGAAAATCGGAGTTGTGGGACCAGGAGCTATTGGTCTATTGTATACATTTTATTTACAAAAAAGTAATCAAGATGTTACGTTGTTTACAAGGACAGCTAAGCAGGCTGACGAATTAAATATAACGGGTGTAACTTGTATTAGGGAGGGGAAACGTGAAACGGTATTCCCGCCAGTATTACCAATAGAAAGTATGCTAGACCAGCAGCTAGATTATATATTTATTGCTGTTAAGCAATATCATATAACTGACATACTACCTTTTGTGCGAGGGAAATCCTCAGTAGTCTTTTTGCAAAACGGAATGTCACACCTTCATGCTATGCAGAAAATAGAGAATGAAAATATTGCAGTTGGAATTGTAGAGCATGGTGCAAAAAAAGAAGAAAGACATACCGTTTATCATACAGGGATAGGTGTAACGAAGTTTGGAATCGTGCGCGGTCGGTCTATACATTTTGAAAAAATATTTAATTGCTTTCCTTTTCCGCATTTTCCAATTCGAATAGAAGATGATTGGAAGGGTGTTATGCACAAAAAATTAGTAGTGAATGTATGTATCAATCCATTGACGGCATTATTACAGGTCAAGAACGGAGAATTGATTACGAACCCGTTTTTTAATCAGATGATGGAGCAAGTATTCCAGGAGGTCGTTTTTCTCGTTAAAGAAGAAAAAGAAATGGTATGGGAAATGGTACGTCATGTATGTGAAAGAACGTCTCATAATACATCATCTATGTTGGCAGATGTAAGGGCGAATAGACAAACAGAGATTGGTGCGATTGTTGGATATGTATTAGAAGAAGCGAAGAAACAGCAACGATCCGTTCCGACACTTCAATTTTTGTTCGATGCAATAAAAGGGTTAGAAGTAAAAGTATAAGTGTAATTCTTTGCTTTTACGTGAAACATTGACTACAATGTGGATTGGTGAGAGAACAGGATACGAAAGGAAGAATTATATGGAGATAAAAGAAATCTCTGTTCCGCAACAAGGTGTTGTAGCGGACTATATGAACGGTAAAAAAGAGATACAGTCGTGTTTTGATTATATGTTAACAGAAGATGCTTTTAAACAGCGTGTACAAGATTTGCGTGAGAGGGAGTTTTTCCGCCAAGATTTAGTAGCGCATTTATTAGAATATAATACAAAATTACAAGCGGGAGAAGCTACAATTCAAAATGTAAAAGCGCTTGGAGATGAAGATACATATGTTGTTATAGCTGGACAACAAGCTGGGTTATTAACTGGACCACTTTATACGATTCATAAAATTATTTCAGTTTTACAGCTTGCGAAGGAAAAGGAAGAAAGTTTAGGCGTTAAAGTTGTTCCTGTTTTCTGGATTGCTGGTGAAGACCATGATATGGATGAAATTAATCATACTTTTGTAACGAAGAATAAAAAAATAAAAAAGACCATTTTTCATGATCGTAATCCGAAAAAGGCGAGTGCTTCAGAGTCTGAGCTTTCTTTGGAAGACTGTAGAAAGTGGATTGAAGAAATTTTTAAAACATACCCTGAAACGAATTTTACAAAGGATGTACTGCAATTTATTGATGATTCTTTAGGGGAATCGAATACGTATGTAGATTTCTTTGGTCACCTTATTATGAAAATGTTCATAAATTCTGGTTTAATTCTTGTCGATTCGCATCATCCTGAATTAAGAAAATTAGAAGTGCCGTTTTTTAAACAAATTATAAGTAAGTATAAAGAAGTGCAAGAGGGGCTTCATAACCAACAGGAAGTAATTAAAGAATTAGGGTATAAGCCAATTATTGAAACAAAGTCTAATGCAGTACATATATTCATGGAAATTGATAATGAGCGAGTGTTGCTTGAAGATAATCAAGGGAAGTTTGTTGGGAAGGATGGGACGTATTCCTTTTCATATGAGGAATTGATTGAAGAGATGGAAAGAAGCCCAGAGCGCTTTAGTAATAATGTTGTAACGCGCCCTCTTATGCAAGAGTATGTATTTCCTACGTTGGCGTTTATTGGAGGTCCAGGGGAATTAGCTTACTGGAGTGAATTACAACAAGTCTTCCATACTATCGGTTTCCGGATGCCGCCTGTCGTTCCTCGTATTACAATCACTTATATTGAGAGGGATATAGCGACAGATTTACATGATTTACAATTGCAAGAGAGTGACCCGTTTTTAAATAACGTAGATAAGTTGCGTGAAAACTGGTTATCTAATCAAATAGAGGAACCGATAGATGAACGATTTGTAGAGGCGAAAAAAGAAATAATTGATATTCATAAGTCATTACAACAGTTTGTGAAGAAAATAGATCCTGGATTAAGTTCGTTTGCGGAGAAAAATGAGTTCAAAATTAATGAACAAATTGAACTGTTGGAAAGAATGTTGAAAAGAAATGTTGAGAAAAAACATGAAGTGGAACTAAATAAATTCCGTCGTATACAATTTGCAATCCGTCCATTGGGAGCGCCACAAGAGCGTGTGTGGAATGTATGTTACTATTTAAATCAGTTCGGTTTGGATTTCGTTGATCGTGTAATGGAAAACCCGTTTTCTTGGAATGGAAAACATCACGTTATAAAACTATAGAATCTTGCTCTTAGGAGCAGGATTTTATTTTTATCCCGTTGAATTTACTGTGAAGTGATTTTTTTCTGAATTATTAATTTTCAAAAAGCTAATATCGTAATTATGCAGGATACTTAAATATATGACAAAATAGCACAAAATGTAAACGTATTATTATCTTTTTCGACAGTTTTTTATTTAAATTCCCGCAAAAGATGATAAAATTTAGTATATAATAAAAGAAAATAGCGATTTGTATAGTATGCTGCCTTTGTAGGCAAGTTAAATGAGTCGTTCTTTCATAGTATTTCGTTCTCTAGTCGTGAAATATACGTTTAGAGGAGGAGATACATTCAACATAATTAATTGGAAAAAGAGTAGGTGCAACAATGTTTAATCACGTAACAGTGCTTTTGAAAGAAACAGTAGATGGCTTAGATATAAAGCCAGGTGGTACATATGTAGATTGTACACTGGGGGGAGGAGGACATAGTTCTTATTTATTATCCCAATTAACTGAAGGCGGAAGATTAATCGCATTTGATCAAGATGAGATAGCAATTCAAAATGCGAAAGAAAAATTCTCTTCATACGGTGAGCAGTTCATAACAGTAAAGAGTAATTTCCGTTATCTATCTGAAAAACTACAGGAATTAGGTATAACAGAAGTAGACGGTATTTTATTTGATTTAGGTGTTTCATCCCCGCAATTAGATACACCAGAGCGTGGCTTTAGTTACCATCATGATGCACCGTTAGATATGCGAATGGATCAAGATGCCCCATTAACAGCCTATGATGTTGTAAATAGTTGGTCATATGAACAACTTGTAAGAATTTTCTTCCAGTATGGCGAAGAGAAATTTTCAAAACAAATAGCAAGAAAAATTGAAGCGTATCGTGAGAATAAAGCTATTGAAACGACAGGGGAATTAGTAGAACTAATTAAAGAGGGTATTCCAGCTCCTGCTCGTAGAACGGGTGGACATCCTGCGAAGCGAGTGTTCCAAGCGATCCGTATTGCGGTAAATGATGAATTGAAAGTATTTGAAGAAGCGTTGGAATCTGCAATTGAGATGGTCAAGCCAGGCGGAAGAGTTAGTGTTATAACATTCCATTCTTTAGAAGACCGTATTTGTAAAACGACGTTTAAGCGAAATAGTACAACGCCACAATTGCCACCAGGATTACCAATTATTCCTGATGAGTTTAAGCCGAAATTAAAGCTTATTACAAGAAAACCGATTTTACCTTCTGATATAGAGTTAGAAGAAAATAATCGAGCGCGTTCTGCGAAATTGAGAATCGCTGAAAAACGATAAAAAGGGGAGAGAGGTATGAGTAACTTAGCTGTAAAGTACAAGCAACAAGCGCAAGAAGAGGTTCAGATTCAAACGCCCCCACAGCAGATGGTTCAGCCAAAAGCTAAAGCGAAGATTACAAGAATCGAAAAACTGTTGTATGTAGCGTTTATTGGCTTTTTATTGTATGCCTGTGTAGCGTTTATTGGAAATAAAGCAGGCCTTTATCAAGTTAATGTAGAAGCTGCGACAATAGAACAAAAAATTGTACAGCAGCAAAAAGAAAATCAAGAATTACAGGCTGAAGTAGAGAAGTTAAGTCGTTATGAACGAATCGCTGAAGTTGCAAAAAAACACGGGCTAGAAATTAATGCGAATAATGTGAAAGGCCTCAAATAAGGCAATAGGTGTGAAGGGAAAATGAAGAGAGATATGACTAAATTTCATACCAATAAGGGAGCAGGGTATTTTATGATTTTATTCCTCCTGCTCTTTTTGCTGTTATTAGCCCGATTTTTTTACATACAAGCGACAGGAACAGTGCATAATCAGGATTTGGATAAACTCGCTCAGCAAAAACATAGTAAAACAGGAGTTCTCGAAGCAAATCGCGGGACGATTTATGATCAAAACGGTCATGTGTTAGCGCAAGATGCAAACTCTTATAAACTTGTAGCGGAACTAAAAGGTGCGAAGCCGGTTGAGAATAAAGAGGATACCGCCAAGAAAATTGTGGGCGTACTCGGAAAAGATGAAAAGAAGATTTTAGATACGTTAAATAAAGAAGGTAGAAGTCAAGTAGAATTTGGGAATTTAGGTAAAGGCTTGACGAAAGAACAGAAGGAACAAATCGAAGCATTGAAATTGCCAGGTATATCTTTTATTACAGAAAATGCAAGAGTGTATCCAAATGGTGATTTCGCATCTTATGTTGTAGGTCATGCGAGACCTGATGATAAAGGAATTGCTATAGGACAATTTGGTTTAGAAAAGAGTTTGGATAAGTATTTAGGTGCTGCTAATGGAAAAGTAGCTTATACAGGTGACCGTAGAGGAGTATCTCTTGACGGTGGAAAAGTGAATGTAAAGGCACCTAAAAATGGAGATAATGTTTATTTAACGCTTGACCAACGTATTCAAAGTTATCTAGAAGACGCAATGAAAGAAGCGAGTAAACATTATGAACCAGAAAGCTTAATAGGAATTGTTGCGGATCCAAAAACAGGGAAAATATTAGCGATGTCTAGTAAACCTAGTTATGATCCGAACCAGGAAAATAATAAGTATTATTATAATGATGCAATTGCAAATGCATTTGAACCTGGATCAACAATGAAAATTTTCACGCTAGCAGCAGCTATAAATGAAGGTGTGTATAAGGGACAAGATTATTATCAGTCTGGTACATATCAAGTCGGGAACCGCAAAATAAAAGATCATAATGGCGGTGCTGGATGGGGATCTATCACATTTGATGAAGGGGTAGAGCGCTCTTCCAACGTAGCGTTTGCTATTTTAGGTGATCAAAAACTTGGTCCAGACCGTTTCAGAAAGTATATCCATGCTTTCGGATTAGATGAAAAAACGAATATTGATTTATCTGGTGAAGGTTCAAATACCATTTTATTCGATCAGCAAATACAGCAAGTAACGACAGCTTTTGGACAAGGCTCCACTGTAACACCAATTCAGCTTGTACAAGCTGCAACTGCTATTGCGAACGATGGAAAAATGATGAAACCTTATACAATTGATAAAATTGTAAATCCGATAACAGGGGAAGTAAAATTAGAACATAAGCCAGAAGAAGTGGGCAAACCGGTGACAAAAGAGACAGCAGCGCAAGTAAGACAGTTATTAGAACGCGTTGTTACATCGCCGAAAGGAACAGGAACTGCTTATAAAGTTGATGGCTATTCAGTTGGTGGTAAAACAGGAACAGCGCAAATTCCGGATGGAAAAGGAGGCTATATGACGGGAAGAGAGAATTATATATTCTCGTTCTTAGGTATGGCACCTATGGATGATCCGCAACTTGTTGTGTATGTAGCTGTTAAACAGCCAAAATTGAAAGATGATGAGAGTGGTGCACAACCTTTAGCTGATATTTTTAAATATGTAACGAAGAATAGTTTAGAGTATTTAAAGATTAAGCCTAATGAAGTGAAAGATCCGAAGAAATATGTGAAAGAGCAGCAAACTGCTGTTCCAGATGTAACGGGAAAAACGATGGAAGAAGCGAAAAAAGCCATTGATAAAGCAAAACTTCGTCCAATCGTATTAGGTGAAGGGAAAGTGCAGCAACAAGTACCGAAAGCAACCGAACAAACATTGAAGGGTGATCGAGTGTTCTTAGTGGGAGATCAACCTACAATGCCGAATATACAAGGCTGGGCACTTCGTGATGTTATGAATTTAGCAAAAACATTAAAGCTTAACCTAAAACCTACTGGTACCGGATATGTAACCGAACAAAGTGTACCAGAAGGAACATTGTTGCAACCTGGTACAGAGTTAGGTGTAACACTTGTACCGCCACTTGAACCACAACAAGAAGCAGAAAAGCCGTAATGGTAAAAGAGAAGAAGTTCTAATTAAATAAGTACAAGCATATATTGGAACAAGCTAGGCGTAAGGGAGGCTTGTTCCAATATGCGTGTATCAAATGTAACAGTTAGAAAACGACTTATTTTTATACTCATATCAGGTATACTTATTTTCACTATCATCGATATTCGTCTTGGATATGTGCAATTTTTTCTTGGGAATATGTTAACGGATCGTGCGAAAGATTCATGGAGTCGTAATATTACTTTTGAACCTGAACGTGGGAAGATTTTAGACCGAAATGGTGTGGAACTTGCTACGAATAAAAGTGCTCCAACTGTCTTTGTTGTACCGAGGCAAATTGAAAAACCAGCAGAGACTGCAGAGAAGTTAGCTGCAGTATTAGGTGTGGAAAAAGATGAGATTTATAAGAGAATTACAAAAAAAGAATCAATTGTAAGGTTAGATAAAGGCGGAAGGAAAATATCACATGATAAAGCGAAAGAGGTAAGAGGATTAAGTTTGAAAGGTGTTTATATCGCAGAGGACTCTATCCGGTACTATCCATTTGGCAACTTTTTATCACACGTATTAGGGTTTGCAGGTAGTGATAACCAAGGTCTTATGGGACTAGAAAAATATTATGATAAAGAACTAAATGGTGATGAAGGTCATGTGCGCTTTTTTGCAGATGCAAAAGGGCAAAGGATGCCTAATGTTGGCGATGATTTCAAAAAACCAGAAGCTGGTTTGAATTTAGGCTTAACAATTGATGCACGTATTAATAGAATTATGGAAAGAGAAATGAATATTGCAGAGTCGACATATAATCCAGATGGTATGATTGCGATTGCGATGAATCCGAAAAATGGTGAAATTTTAGGTATGTCGAGTCGGCCGAGCTTTGATCCAGCAGATTTTCAAAGTGTTTCTCCAGAAGTGTACAATAGAAATTTACCAGTATGGAGTACGTATGAGCCTGGTTCAACATTTAAGATTATTACGTTAGCCGCAGCTTTGAATGAAAATTTAGTAGACTTAGAGAAAGATACGTTTTATGATGATGGAGCAGCTGAAGTTGGTGGAGCTAGATTGAAATGCTGGAAAGCAGGAGGCCATGGTAGCCAAACGTTTTTAGAAGTAGTTCAAAACTCTTGTAACCCAGGATTTATTGAACTGGGTGATCGCCTTGGTAAAGACCGATTATTTAAATACATTCGTAATTTTGGCTTTGGACAAAAAACCGGAATTGACCTGCAAGGTGAAGGTAGTGGGATTTTATTTAATTTAGACAAAGTCGGTCCAGTTGAGCAAGCAACAACTTCATTCGGTCAAGGTGTTTCTGTTACGCCAATCCAACAAGTAGCGGCAGTAGCAGCGGCTGTAAATGGTGGGACATTGTATCAACCGTATATAGCTAAAGAATTTATTGATCCGAAAAACAATCAAGTTGTAAGTAAAAAGACACCTGTAGCAAAAAGAAAAGTTATTTCCAAGGAAACTTCAGAAAAAGTTCGGTATGCATTAGAGAATGTTGTAGCAAAGGGATCTGGTAAAGGTGCTTTCATTGATGGGTATCGTGTAGGTGGAAAAACAGGTACGGCTCAAAAAGTGAAAGATGGTAAATATTTAGAGAATAATTATATTGTATCTTTTATCGGTTTTGCTCCAGCAGATGATCCAGAAATTGTTGTATATGTTGCTGTTGATAATCCGAAAGGTGTAACGCAATTTGGTGGAGTAGTAGCGGCTCCAATTGTTGGGAATATTCTTCGGGATGCACTTCCTGTTATGGGAGTGAAACCGAGAAAAGAACAAGTTGAGAGAGAATATAAATGGGGCGATACACCAACTGTGGAAGTTCCGAATTTAATTGGTATGAAAAAGAAAGACTTACAGACGCAACTCGTCGATTTGAAGCTTGATATAAGCGGAGATGGAGAGAAAGTCATTAAACAGTCCCCAGAAGCAGGAGCTAAAGTGAAAGAAGGCTCAAAAATTAGAATTTACTTCGGGAATTAAAGGTAACCTAGTACGTTTTATGGTACAATTGGTGGAAGTGAGTTCTTTATAGAAGAGTTACTTAATTTGAGACCGCAAGAGTCTCGGTTATAAATAGGTCTATTTATTAGACAGAGTAGCACTTACCTCCTATTTTACATAATTAGGAGGTAACGTGTTGCTTATTAATAAAAGAGATAAATACACAATGTAGAGAGGGTTTAGTGAAATGAAGTTGCATACACTTGTATCATGTTTGCATGATTTTCCAGTTGTTCCAAAAGAAAATCCAGAAATCACATCTATAGAAGCTGATTCACGTAAAGTGAAAGAAGGAAGCTTATTTGTATGTATGAAAGGATATACGGTTGATAGCCATGATTTTGCTAAGCAAGCAGCGGCACAAGGAGCGGCTGCTATTGTTGCGGAAAGACCAATTGATGTTGACGTTCCAGTTGTACTTGTGAAAAATACTTTTCGTTCGTTAGCGGTTTTAGCTGATTATTTTTATGGTCAACCAACACACAAGTTACATTTAATCGGTATTACAGGTACAAATGGAAAGACAACAACATCGCATATTATGGATGAGATTATGCGCGCACATGGTCATAAAACGGGGCTAATTGGAACGATTAATATGAAAATCGGTGATGAAACATTTGAGGTGAAAAATACAACACCAGATGCACTAACACTTCAACAGACGTTTGCAAAAATGGTTGAACACGGTGTGGATAGCACAGTAATGGAAGTTTCGTCACATGCTTTAGATCTTGGCCGTGTACACGGATGTGATTACGATGTAGCAGTGTTTACAAATTTAACACAAGATCATTTAGACTATCATAAAACGATGGAAGAATATAAACATGCAAAAGGGTTGCTATTTGCGCAACTTGGCAATAGTTATAATCATAATCGTGAAAAATACGCGGTATTGAATAACGATGATGCTGTAACAGCGGAATATATGAGAAGTACTGCAGCAACTGTTGTAACGTATGGAATTGATACAACAAGTGATGTTATGGCCAAAGATATCGTTATGACAAGTGGTGGAACTACATTTACGCTTGTAACACCGTATGAGAGTGTAAATGTTACGATGAAATTAATTGGGAAATTTAATGTATATAACGTACTAGCTGCGACAGCGGCAGGACTTGTTTCTGGTGTAAGTTTAGAAACAATCATTGATGTAATAAAGGAACTAGCTGGAGTTCCAGGACGTTTTGAAGTGGTTGATGGTGGACAAAATTATACAGTTATTGTTGATTATGCACATACACCAGATAGCTTAGAAAATGTATTGAAAACAGCAAAACAGTTTGCAAAAGGTGACGTATATTGCATCGTCGGTTGTGGCGGTGATAGAGATAGAACGAAGAGACCAATCATGGCAAGTGTTGCAACACGATATGCAACTCACGCTATTTACACTTCAGATAATCCAAGAAGTGAAGAGCCAGGAGCTATTTTAGATGATATGGTACATGGTGCAAATGGAAATAATTATGAAGTAATTATTGATAGAAAAGAAGCGATATACCATGCAATTGCTAACGCAAAAGCTGAAGATATCATCATTATTGCTGGTAAGGGTCATGAAACATATCAAATTATTGGTAAAGATGTTCATCATTTTGACGATCGTGAAATCGCTAAAGAAGCAATTACAGAGCGTTTAAACAACGAAGAGTAACAACGTGAGAGGAGGACTACATGTGCTTGAGCAAGGTTTATTAGTAACGGCTGGGGTAGCATTCTTAATTTCTGTTGCCCTTTCGCCATTGTTTATTCCATTTTTAAGAAAATTAAAGTTCGGACAGAGTATTCGTGATGAGGGACCAAAATCACATCAAAAAAAATCAGGGACACCGACAATGGGTGGTATCGTCATATACGTATCTATGATGGTAACTTCACTTATTATGGCGATTAAGTTTAATCATTTAGGTGCAGAGGTATCGTTATTACTATTAGTGACATTTGGTTACGGATTGATTGGATTTTTAGATGACTACATAAAGGTAGTTAAGAAGAGAAATCTTGGTTTAACATCAAAACAAAAATTAGTAGGTCAGCTTGTTATTGCTATTGCGTTCTTTTTAATTGGAAAAGGGCAAGCGTTCCACACATACATCATGATTCCGGGAACGGATGTTAAGTTTGAATTAGGTTGGGCGTATTTTGTACTTGTACTATTTATGCTTATTGGTGGATCGAATGCAGTTAACTTAACTGACGGTTTAGATGGTTTATTATCAGGAACAGCTGCTATTGCATTTGGAGCATTTAGTATTATTGCTGTGGCACAAGAGCAATTTGGAGTAGCGATATTCTGTATGGCAGTTGTAGGAGCTGTACTTGGATTTTTAGTATTCAATGCGAATCCAGCAAAAGTGTTTATGGGAGATACAGGTTCATTAGCTTTAGGTGGAGCCATTGCAGCTGTAGCAATTTTATTAAAACAAGAATTGCTACTTGTAATCATTGGCGGAGTATTCGTAATGGAAACTTTATCGGTTATTATTCAGGTTATTTCGTTTAAAACAACAGGGAAACGTGTCTTTAAAATGAGTCCATTACACCATCATTATGAATTATGTGGTTGGTCAGAATGGCGTGTTGTTGTGACGTTTTGGTCTGTAGGATTTTTATTAGCTGTGTTAGGAATTTATATCGGGGTGTGGATGTAATTGAAAACTGTAACTGAATTTCAAAATAAGAATATTCTTGTATTAGGCATTGCAAAAAGTGGTTATGCAGCAGCTACATTGTTACAAAAGTTAGGGGCAAATGTTATTGTAAATGACGGAAAGCCTTTAGCAGAGAATGTACTTGCTGCAGAATTACAAGCAAAAGGAATGGATGTTGTATGCGGTGGTCATCCTTTAGAATTATTAGAGAGAAATATTTCTCTTGTAGTAAAAAATCCAGGAATCCCGTATTCTAATCCAATATTAGTTGCTGCGAAAGAAAAGCAAATTCCAATTGTTACGGAAGTTGAATTAGCATATCGTATTTCAGAAGCACCATTTGTTGGGATTACGGGGTCTAACGGTAAAACGACGACGACAATGCTTACATTTGAAATGCTAAAAGAAGGACAAAAGCATCCCGTAATTGCAGGGAACATTGGAACTGTTGCGTGTGAAGTAGCACAGGATGCAAAAGAAAATGAAGTTGTAGTTACAGAGCTTTCATCGTTCCAATTGATGGGAGTAGAATTGTTCCAACCTAAAATTGCTGCGTTTTTAAATTTATTTGAGGCCCATTTAGATTATCATGGGACGAAAAAAGAATATGGCTTAGCAAAAGCAAATATTTTTAAAAACCAAACAGAAAATGATTATAGTGTAATAAATGCAGATGATGCAGATGTGATGGCTTTATCTGCTTATAGTAAAGGTCAAAAAGTACTGTTCTCAACAACGAAAGAAATTGAAGATGGTGCGTGCATAAAAGATAATGCTCTTTATTTTAAAGGTGAAAAAGTTGTTGAAGTAGGTGATATCGTTTTACCTGGTCAACATAATTTAGAAAATATTTTAGCAGCGATGAGTATCGCAAAATTATTGGGTGTTTCTAATGAAGCGATTACGGCAGTTTTAAAACGTTTTACAGGTGTAAAACATCGTTTAGAATATGTAACAACTATAAACAACCGTAAGTTTTATAATGACTCAAAAGCAACGAATATGTTAGCGACAGAGAAAGCTTTATCTGCGTTTACACAACCGACTGTGTTATTAGCAGGTGGGCTGGATCGTGGAAATGAATTCGATGATTTAATTCCGTATTTCAAAAATGTTAAAGCGATTGTAACATTTGGACAAACAGCTCCAAAATTAGTAAGAGCTGCAGAAAAAGCGGGATTAGATACAATTGAAAGTGTCGATACTTTAGATGAAGCTGTAGTGAAAGCATATGCTCATTCTACAGATGGCGATGTAATTCTTCTTTCTCCAGCATGTGCAAGCTGGGATCAATTTAAAACATTTGAAGAAAGAGGAGACATTTTTATACAAGCTGTGCATAAACTTATATAAAGTAAATCAAAACATCAGTAGGCTAACACCTACTGATGTTTTGTTACATAGGGCAAAAGTTTCTGCCTAAAGAGGTGGTGTTTATGGGTAATGAAGAAAACGCCTGATTTTATTCTCATCATCGTTACACTTGCGTTGTTAACAATCGGAATGATTATGGTTTATAGTGCGAGTGCGGTTTGGGCCTCTTATAAAATGGGGGACTCATTCTTTTTTGCAAAAAGGCAATTGCTATTCGCAGGTCTTGGTGTAGTGGCTATGTTTTTTATTATGAAAATTGATTATTGGGTGTGGCGTACGTATTCAAAAGTAATTTTGCTAGTTTGCTTCATTCTTCTTATTCTCGTTCTTATTCCTGGAGTAGGTCTTGTTCGAGGAGGAGCGCGAAGTTGGATTGGAATCGGGGCATTTTCCATTCAACCGTCCGAATTTATGAAGTTTGCGATGATTATTTTCTTAGCGAAATTTTTAGCGGAACGACAAAAATTAATTACCTCTTTTAAACGTGGTTTACTACCAGCTCTAGGTTTTGTATTTCTTGCTTTCGGAATGATTATGTTACAGCCGGACCTTGGCACAGGAACGGTAATGGTTGGGACATGTATCATTATGATATTTATCTCAGGAGCAAGGGTCTTTCACTTTGCAATGTTTGGTTTGCTTGGTGTAGCAGGATTTGTAGGGCTAATTGCATCAGCACCGTATCGGATGAAACGTATTACATCATATTTAGACCCGTGGTCAGATCCGCTTGGAAGTGGATTTCAAATTATTCAATCGTTACTCGCAATTGGACCAGGTGGATTATTCGGGCTTGGACTTGGACAAAGTAGACAAAAGTTTCTTTATTTACCTGAACCGCAAACAGACTTTATATTTGCAATCTTATCCGAGGAATTAGGTTTTATTGGTGGTTCATTTGTGTTATTATTATTTAGTCTATTATTATGGCGTGGGATTCGTATAGCTTTAGGAGCGCCAGATTTATATGGTACGTTTTTAGCAGTAGGTATTGTGGCGATGATTGCGATTCAAGTAATGATTAATGTTGGTGTTGTAACAGGATTGATGCCTGTTACGGGTATTACTTTGCCGTTTTTAAGTTATGGTGGATCAAGTTTGACATTAATGTTAATGGCAGTAGGTGTATTATTAAATATAAGTCGCCATTCTCGCTACTAAACCCTGTTTTATAAGACAGGGTTTTTCGTATGTGTACGAAGAAACAATATGTATATAGAAATAAATACTGTAATAAGAAAAAGAGAAGCGGAGGAGTTAGTAGTGCGTGTATTAGTAAGTGGTGGGGGCACTGGAGGTCATATTTATCCGGCTCTTGCTTTAATAAGAGAAATAAAAAAATTAAATCCGGAAGCAAGGTTTTTATATATTGGTACGGAGAATGGATTAGAGAGCACAATCGTGCCCAAAGCAGGTATACCGTTTCAATCTATTGTTATAAGTGGATTTAAGCGTAAAATATCGTTAGATAACGTGAAAACGGTGATGCGTTTCCTAAAAGGTGTACAAGATAGTAAACGATATATTCGTCGTTTCAATCCAGATATTGTAATTGGAACAGGTGGATACGTATGTGGACCTGTTGTATATGCTGCGGCAAAATTAGGTATTCCAACTATTGTACATGAACAAAATAGTGTACCTGGTGTAACGAATAAATTTTTAAGCCGCTATGTTGATAAAGTTGCAGTTTGTTTTGAAGCGGCTGCAGAACATTTTCCGCAGTCAAAAGTGGTCATGACAGGAAACCCAAGAGCGTCAGAAGTAATGGATCAAAATGGAATGAAGGGAAAACGTTCAGTAGGTTTATCTCTTCCTAAAAAATCCGTGCTTATTTTTGGTGGCAGCCGTGGGGCTAGACCAATTAACGATGCTTTCGTAGAGGCAATTGAACAGTTTGGAAATAAAAGTTACGAAATATTGTATGTAACAGGTGAAGTTCATTACGACAAAGTGATGGATGCAGTGAAGCAAAAAGGGAATCCGAATAATGTTATTATTAAACCTTTCATTCATAATATGCCAGAAGTACTTACCGGTGTAGACCTGGTTGTCTCAAGGGCTGGAGCAACAACACTTGCAGAATTAACAGCGTTAGGTAAGCCAAGTGTGTTAATTCCGAGTCCTTATGTAACAAATAACCATCAGGAAAAAAATGCACGTTCTGTTGTCGATAAAGGAGCAGCAAAAATGTTGCTTGAAAAAGATTTAACAGCTGAAACACTTATTCGTGATATTGATGAGATTCTATTAGATGCACAAACATTACAAAATATGAAGCTTGCTGCTGGGCAATTAGGTATTCCAGATGCAGCAAATAAGCTGTATGAAGTCATGAATAAGCTTGTAAAAAAATAACGTTAGGTGAACGCCCTGCATACTACTGTAATAAGGATGCTTAGTATGGGGGAGATTGTTTATGGAGCAATTAGTAAATGAGCTTATAGAAGCAAATGTTGGTCGTGTGTTAGTGGATGAACCGTTAGCACGTTATACAACTATGAAAATAGGTGGACCAGCTGATATTTTAATTGTGCCAAAGCATGTTGCCGGTATTGAAAAAACGTTGCAGTTAGTAAAGAAATATAAAACAAAGTGGACTGTAATTGGTCGCGGTTCGAACCTTCTTGTATCTGATCTAGGTATAGAAGGTGTCGTTATTCGTTTAGGAGAAGGATTAGACCACTTAGAAGTCGAAAAACATAGAGTAAGAGTTGGTGGTGGGTATCCCCTGATTAAATTATCAACTTTACTTAGTCGTCAAGGGCTAGCTGGTCTGGAGTTCGCAAGTGGTATTCCAGGAAGTGTTGGCGGTGCAGTGTATATGAATGCAGGAGCACATAAATCGGATATATCAAACATATTCTCAAAAGCTCTTATTTTGTTTGAAGATGGAACAATTGACTGGTTAACGCATGAAGAAATGGAGTTTTCCTATCGTACATCTGTATTGCAAACGAAACGCCCTGGTATTGTTTTGGAAGCTGAGTTTCAATTACAGATAGGAGAGCGTGAGGGAATTGTAAGTGTCATGCAAAAGAATAAAGATTACCGCCGTGAAACACAGCCATGGAATCACCCTTGTGCAGGAAGTGTGTTTCGGAATCCAATTCCATACTTTGCAGGAGATTTAATAGAGAAGGCGGGACTTCGTGGTTATCAAATAGGTGGAGCTCAAATTTCTGAAATGCATGGGAACTTCATTATTAACACTGGTGGAGCTAGCGCGCAAGATGTATTATCTTTAATAGCATTAGTAAAACAAACAATCAAGGATAAATTTAGCGTAGAAATGCATACAGAAGTAGAAATCATTGGAAGATAACGGTTATTCGTTCCGCTCATTATCATTTATGTTATAATAAGAAGATAAGAACGGCATGAGGAACATGCCGTTCTTTATGTTACGTAGGGGGATCGTACATGAAAAATAGTAAAGTGATTAAACTACAGGATCGTGTACCAAAGTTAAAAAATCAACAGAAAAAAAACAAGAAAAATGTTAATCATCGGTTGATTCTATACATATCAATTTTATTTTTATTAGTGCTCTTTTTAATTTATTTTCGGTCTCCGCTTAGCAATATAAAAAAGATAAGCGTGTTTGGAAATCATTATATGACAGATGAACAAGTGATGAAGGAATCAGGTGTGACATATGATACAAGTTATTTCCGAGTGACAGCACATAAAGCAGAAGAAAACTTAACGAAACGAAAAGAAATTAAAGCAGTAAATGTAAAGAAGCGTTTTCCAAATAAAATTGACGTTCATATTGAAGAATATTTAACGATTGGTTATATAAACAAAGATGGGAAATTACAACCGTTATTAGAGAACGGGAAAACACTTGATGTACTCCCGAACGGAAAACTTCCTGTTGCAGCGCCAATTTTTGAACCTTTTAAAGAGGAGAAAATGAAGGAGTTAATTGCTGAGCTTGAAAAATTAACACCAACTATTTTAAGGTCTATTTCTGAAATTCGTTATTCACCGACAAATGCGAATGAAGACCACCTTACTTTATATATGAATGAAGGGTATGAAGTGAGCACTACGATTCAAAATTTCGCAAAACGTATGGAAGCTTATCCACTTATCTTAAAAACAATTGAGCCAGGTAAAAAGGTATTAATTGACTTAGAAGTAGGGGCGTATACGAAAGAATTAGGAGCAGAAGAAAAAAAAGAATAGAATGATAGTTTTCACTACGTTATTGTAGAAAAAACGAAACGAATGTTCTGCTTGGTGCATAGGAATTTACAAGAATGGTTCATTTGATGAAAAATATGTAAAAATTCTTAGATTCATACTAGGATTGGTACAAGTTTCACTTTTCTATGAGTACATCTTAGTGTAGACTTATACTTGGCGGTAATCTTTACACTTGAAATAGAATTATTTCAAGATAAGCAGTTATTCACAGTTTACTGCAATATTCTTAAATGAATGTTAAATAAAAATAAGAAAAATATAGGGTTAAAAAAGGGAAACGTATAAAGACGTTGAATATTTTTCTTATAAATAGTAAAGTTGCGATTGTTGTTCCATATATTGAGTTGTATGGTATAAATAAAGAAGGAGGTGCCAAAGAATGAACAGTAATGAAATATATGTTAGTCTTGACATCGGTACATCCAATGTTAAAGTCATCATTGGTGAAATGGTTAATGACAGCTTAAACATTATTGGTGTTGGAAATGTAAAATCAAATGGTTTAAAGAAAGGATCGATAGTTGATATAGACGAGACTGTTCGATCAATTAAAAAAGCAATTGAACAAGCTGAGCGCATGGTGGGAATCCACATTGAGCAAGTTGTAGTAGGTGTCAATGCAAACCAGGTACAGCTACTTCCGTGTCACGGAGTAGTCGCTGTTTCAAATGAAGATCGTGAAATCGGGAATGAAGATGTCTTACGCGTTCTAGATGCAGCACAAGTTGTGTCAATTGCTCCAGAACGTGAGTTTATTGATGTGGTACCTCGACAGTTCATTGTAGACGGTCTTGACGAGATTAACGATCCGCGCGGGATGATCGGTGTAAGATTAGAAATGGAAGGTACACTTATTACAGGCTCGAGAACTTTACTACATAACCTACTTCGTTGTGTAGAAAAAGCAGGTCTTGAAATTGTTGATATTTGTCTTCAACCTTTAGCGGCTGCAACAGTTGCTATATCTTCAGATGAAAAAAATAGAGGAGTAGCCCTTGTTGATATGGGGGGAGGATCTACAACTTTATCTATTTTTAAAGATGGAGAGTTACAAGCAACGAGCGTATTACCATTAGGTGGAGACCATATAACGAAAGATATTGCGATTGGGTTGAAAACTTCAACAGAAAATGCAGATCAAATTAAGTTGAAATATGGACATGCTTTTTATGATACAGCGTCGGAAGAAGAGATGTTTACAGTTCCTATTATGGGAAGCGATCAAACAGAACAATATTCTCAGTTGGAATTATCGGATATAATAGAGGCTCGTGTAGAGGAAATTTTAATGTTTGTTCAAGATGAAGTGCGTAAGTTAGGAGTAAAGCAAGTAGCTTCTGGTTATGTACTAACTGGTGGAATTGCTTCTATGCCAGGTGTTCTTGATCTTGCATATGATATTTTACATGAAAATGTTCGTATAGCAACTCCTGATTATATTGGCGTGCGTGAGCCCCAATATACAAGTGGAGTAGGATTAATTAAACATTCTTATCAAAAAGCTAAGTTGCGTGGGAAAAATGTGCAGGAAAAACAAGAGCATTTTGAACCAGTACCAGCACCAGCTCCAACGCCGGTACAACAGCAACCTGCGAAACAAAAAACGCGTAATCAAAACAATAATAATCAAAATGATGACCGTATGATGTCAAAAGTAAAACGTGTATTCCGTTATTTATGGGATTAAAATTGGACACGAAAAATGAGGTTCTAGGGGGATTTCGACATGTTAGAGTTTGATACTACTCAAGATCAATTAGCGAATATAAAAGTTATCGGTGTCGGCGGTGGCGGAAACAATGCTGTAAACCGTATGATTGAACACGGTGTACAAGGTGTAGACTTTATCGCTGTAAATACTGATGCACAAGCATTAAATCTATCAAAAGCTGAAACGAAAATGCAAATTGGTGGAAAATTAACACGTGGACTTGGTGCAGGTGCAAACCCTGAAGTAGGGAAAAAAGCAGCAGAAGAAAGTAAAGAACAGATCCAAGAAGCACTTCGTGGTGCTGATATGGTATTCGTAACTGCTGGTATGGGCGGCGGAACTGGAACTGGTGCAGCTCCAGTTGTTGCTCAAGTGGCAAAAGAATTAGGTGCATTAACAGTTGGTGTTGTAACACGACCATTTACATTTGAAGGACGTAAGCGTGCAACACAAGCGGCATCTGGTATTGCGGCATTTAAAGAAAATGTAGATACACTTATTGTAATTCCAAACGATCGCTTATTAGAGATTGTTGATAAAAACACGCCAATGTTAGAGGCATTCCGTGAAGCAGATAACGTATTACGTCAAGGTGTTCAAGGTATTTCTGATTTAATTGCAACACCAGGTTTAATTAACTTAGACTTCGCAGACGTAAAGACAATTATGTCTAATAGAGGTTCTGCTTTAATGGGTATTGGTTCTGGTAATGGAGAAAATCGTGCTGCTGAAGCTGCGAAAAAAGCGATTTCTAGTCCATTATTAGAAACATCTATTGATGGAGCTCAAGGTGTTATCATGAACATTACGGGTGGAGCTAACTTAAGCTTATATGAAGTACAAGAAGCGGCAGACATTGTAGCTTCAGCTTCAGATCCAGAAGTAAATATGATCTTCGGTTCGGTTATTAATGAAGGATTAAAAGATGATATCGTTGTAACTGTAATTGCAACTGGTTTTGATGATACAATTGCAACTCAACCACCAAAACCAATTATCCGTCCGAATGTGAATCACACGCAACAACAGCAACAGCCAGTAGCTCAACCACCAAAACAACGTGAAGTAAAACGTGAAATGAAGCGTGAAGAGCCGGTTGTACATGAGCGTCATTCAGATTCAGATGATATCGATATTCCAGCATTCTTACGTAATCGTCGTAGACGATAAAAGAAAAGGAGCATTTATGCTCCTTTTTTGTTTTATACAGGGAAAAGATCTGCTAAGCAGGTCTTTTTTTATTGTAATTTATTCCGCTTTTTGCTGGGTAGCCCAATTGGTGAGGGCTAATAATCAGTGGGGGGATGAAGAAAACCCCCACTGATTAAAGTTTGAAAAAAAGATAGCATTCTATGAAACATATACTTTTATTTTTTACCGACAGATTATGTCTAGAAAGCACAAAATAACAAAAAAACACCTCCGCAAATTGACACACTTTCCTATTGGATATGCATTATACTAGTCTCAACTTAAAAAAAGAGGTGAATTGTTTGGTTGTTTACGCCGACGTTGTTTGGTTGTTAAACGCCTGCATTGATTTTCTTTTACTTTTATTAACAGCTACCGTGTTAAAAAAGAAGATCAAAAGATGGAGGCTTGTGTTAGGGGCATTGATAGGTTCAACCATTGTTATTTTTGCCTTTACTCCTTTTGCTTCTGTGATGACACATCCAATTATGAAACTACTGTACTCGTTACTTATTGTGTATACAGCATTTGGGTTTACAACATTTAGAAATTATGCACAAACTGTTTTTACTTTTTACTTTGTAACCTTTATGGTTGGCGGAGGGTTAATGGGCACTCATTTCTTTTTGCAAACGAATGAAATGGTAAATGGGTTGGTTCAATCTCAATCAATTTCTTACGGTGACCCAATTAGCTGGTTGTTTGTTATTTTTGGTTTTCCAGTCATTTATTATTTTTCTAAAAAGCGGATTGAAAGCGTAGAGGTTACAAAAATACACTATGATCAAATTGTGAAATTGAAAGTTCAATTAGCTGAAGAGGAGCTAGAACTTGCAGGCTTAATTGATAGTGGAAATCAACTTTACGACCCGTTAACGAAAACACCTGTTATGATTATGCATATTTCATCGTTAGAACATTGTTTGCCGGCTTGGTTAACAGAACAAATTTATTCCAAAACAGAAATTCCTCAAATACCAGAAAATGATTCTGGGTGGGCGACAAAATTACGCTTAATTCCTTTCCGAGCAGTGGGAGTAGAAAGTCAATTTTTATGGGCAATTAAGCCAGATAGTGTACAAATTTATCATGAAGGAAGTTCTATCGTTGTGAACAAAGTATTGATTGGATTAAATACACAACAGTTATCAACCAATGGAGAGTATCAATGTATTGTGCATCCGAAAATGTTAATTTCGCAAAAAATGGTAATTGCTTAATAATGGGAGGCGGGATAATATGATGAAATTAAAATTTTATTTAGTATACCTTTGGTATAAAGTATTGCTGAAATTAGGAATTAAGACCGATGAAATTTATTACATTGGTGGAAGTGAAGCGTTACCACCGCCGTTAACGAAAGAAGAAGAGGAAGTTCTTTTAAATAAATTGCCAAAAGGAGATCAGGCGGCAAGATCGTTACTGATTGAACGCAACTTACGGCTAGTCGTATATATAGCAAGAAAATTTGAAAATACAGGGATAAATATTGAAGATTTGATTAGCATTGGAACAATTGGTCTTATTAAAGCGGTAAATACATTTAATCCAGAAAAGAAAATAAAATTAGCAACATATGCCTCACGTTGTATCGAAAATGAAATTTTAATGCATTTGCGCAGGAATAATAAAAATCGTTCAGAAGTTTCTTTTGATGAACCGCTTAACATCGATTGGGATGGAAACGAACTTTTATTATCAGATGTATTAGGTACAGACGATGATATTATTACAAAAGATTTAGAAGCGACTGTGGATCGTCATCTTCTAATGAAAGCATTACATCAATTAAATGATCGTGAAAAACAAATTATGGAACTTCGGTTTGGGCTTGCTGGAGGAGAGGAAAAGACGCAAAAAGATGTAGCGGATATGCTTGGGATTTCACAGTCATACATTTCGCGTTTAGAAAAAAGAATCATAAAAAGATTACGAAAAGAATTTAATAAAATGGTGTAAAGAGTAAGGCCAGCCGTTATCTAGGCTGGTCTTATTCTATTTAGTTGTATGAGGAAGGACAACTAAAATGAAAAATGAAGAGAAAACCGCATGCATAAAATCCCCTTCAAAGGAAATACTTTACACTGTACAGCAACTCCCGATAGGAGGGAACACTTTGACGAGAAACAAAGTAGAAATTTGCGGTGTTGATACAGCTAAACTTCCCGTACTAAAAAATGATGAAATGCGTAAATTATTTCGTGAAATGCAAAGTGGAGAGATAAGCGCAAGAGAGAAATTAGTGAATGGAAACTTACGTCTTGTACTGAGCGTCATCCAAAGATTTAATAACAGAGGAGAATATGTTGACGATTTATTTCAAGTTGGTTGTATCGGACTTATGAAATCCATTGATAACTTTGATTTAGGCCAAAATGTAAAATTTTCAACGTATGCTGTGCCGATGATTATTGGGGAAATACGCAGATATTTGCGTGATAACAATCCGATTCGCGTATCTCGCTCCTTACGAGATATTGCGTATAAAGCGTTACAAGTAAGAGAAAAGTTGATTGCAGAAAATTCAAAAGAACCGACAGCAATGGATATTGCAAAAGTGCTTGAAGTGACTCATGAAGAAATTGTTTTTGCTTTAGATGCAATTCAAGATCCAGTTTCATTATTTGAGCCGATTTATAACGATGGGGGAGATCCTATCTTTGTTATGGATCAGTTAAGTGATGAAAAACAAAAGGACGAGCAGTGGGTTGAAGAGTTAGCTCTAAAAGAAGGAATGAAGCGTTTAAATGATCGTGAGAAAATGATTATTCGAAAACGTTTCTTCCAAGGAAAAACACAAATGGAAGTTGCAGAAGAAATTGGGATTTCTCAAGCGCAAGTGTCACGTTTAGAGAAATCAGCTATTAAACAAATGAATAAGACGATTCAAGGATAAGGTTTCACCATTTATGGTGAGACCTTTTTATATGTCATATAGTTTGTTTGCGTTCATAGTAGGGGAGCTGTGTTCATATAATGAAAATAATATGAGGTTGGCAAGAGGATGCTTCCTGTTCATTTGAGAAACAATGTTTTTTCGATTCGTCATATATAAGGGAGAGGATGAAAGTGATACGAATTTCGGAATTACAGATGAAAGATATAATAAATGTTTTAGACGGAAAAAGGCTGGGTAATATTGGAGATATCGAAATCGATATGAACACAGGAAAAATCGAGTCTATTATTATTTCCAAACAGGCACGTATGTTAGGGATCTTTGGGAAAGATATAGAAATTGTAATTCCTTGGAAAGAAATTGTGAAAATTGGGGAAGATGTCATACTTGTTAGAGTAAATTCTGTTAATTCTGTAACAGAATCAATACAAACACCGACAATTTCATAAAGAATATTACAAATTCCTCTTTTTTTTCTGTTAGGATTATGAAAAAATAAAAGTATGGTAAAATAGACAGGAAGTACCATGCTTTTTTATGTTATTTTAATTAAAAGGAGCCGCTATTATGAGAGAGCCATTTAAATATGTGGACGGTATACTGTATTTACAAGCGTGGAAAGAACTTGGGAACATTACTGCTGGATTTACGACAAAAGATGGTGGGGTAAGTACGGGCTCCTTTCATGCGATGAATTTAGGATTACATGTGAATGATATTGCGGAGAACGTTCATGAAAATAGACGCATTTTAGCAAATAAGTTACAAAAACCATTAGAAAACTGGATTTGCTCTGAACAAGTTCATGATCATCATGTTGAAAAAGTAGGAGAACAGGAAAAAGGAAGTGGCGTTTATTCATATGAAGACGGCATTTCAAAAACAGATGGCATTTATACGACTAATAATGATGTTCTTCTAACATCTTGTTACGCGGATTGTGTTCCACTCTATTTTTATGCACCATCACATGGTATGATAGGACTTGCGCATGCTGGATGGAAAGGGACTGTAAAAGAGATTGCAAAAGAAATGATTCAAAAATGGAATGCAGAAGGGATTTCAAGTGATGAAATTCATGTTGCGATTGGACCAGCAATTGGATCTTGTTGTTACGTTGTTGATGATCGAGTGCTAACAGCAGCAGAGCAAGTAGTAAACGGTTCTGTCCCTTATAAAAAAATTTCTGACGGACAGTATGCAATTAATTTAAAAGAAATTAATCGTATACTATGTTTACAAGTAGGCATAAAAGAAGAGAATATTGTAATGTCATCTCTTTGTACAAGCTGTGAAGAGCAACTCTTTTTCTCTCATCGTCGTGATCAAGGTAAGACGGGGAGAATGTTGAGTTTCATAGGTTTTAAGGAGGAAGAAAGCAAGTGACAGTACAAACAAATTTAACAACTGTAAATGAATCAATTAAACAATCTTGCGCACGAGCAGGACGTTCGTTGCAAGATATTAAACTCGTTGCGGTTACAAAAACGGTAGGAATTGAAAAAACAAACGAAGTAATTGAAGCAGGAATTATCGATTTAGGTGAAAATAGAAATGAAGGTTTCTTACAGAAGTATGAACATTTCGGTTCAAAAGTGAATTGGCATTTTATTGGATCATTACAAACGAGAAAAGTAAAAGAAATCATTAATGAAATCGATTATTTACATTCATTAGATCGTCTTTCACTTGCAAAAGAAATTCAAAAACGTGCGGATAAGAAAGTGAAATGTTTTATTCAAGTGAAAACATCATCTGAAGAATCAAAGCAAGGGTTGGCAATAGAAGAAACCGTTTCTTTTATTCAAAGTTTGCAAGAATTGGATAAGATTGAAGTGGTTGGACTAATGACAATGGCTCCGTTTACAGAAGAAGAGGAAGAAATCAGACGCTGTTTTAAGACATTACGTATGCTACAAACAGAGGTGCAGGAGTT
This sequence comes from Bacillus cereus group sp. Bc010, assembly GCF_027716745.1. Taxonomy (NCBI): domain Bacteria; kingdom Bacillati; phylum Bacillota; class Bacilli; order Caryophanales; family Bacillaceae; genus Bacillus; species Bacillus cereus group sp. Bc010. Next base: position 197,492 of record NZ_JAQFUY010000003.1, on the reverse strand, counting down.
AGAATTATTACATGCGCCATGTAAAGAATTATCAATGGGAATGTCTAATGATTACACCATTGCAATTGAAGAAGGTGCTACATACATTCGTTTGGGGACGATTTTAGTAGGAAAAGCGTAAAAGGAAGGAGAATCTTATTATGAGTTGGTCAAAAGTAAAATACTTCTTTTTTGATACACCTGAAGAAAAAGAAGCAGCTCAATATAGTTATGAAAAGGAGCAAACGGACATGAAGAAGCAGCAAGATCCGCCAGAACAACAAGATGTTACGTTTCCAAAAGCGCAAACGAAACAAAATGTTGTGAGCATTGAAACAGCGAAGCAATCCTCAAAAGTTGTTTTATTAGAACCACGCACATATTCGGAAGCGCAAGGAATTGCGGACCATTTAAAAGGTAGACGAGCTGTTGTAATTAATTTACAACGAATGTCTACGGATCAAGCTGTACGTATCGTTGACTTTTTAAGTGGTACTGTATACGCTATAGGCGGGGACATTCAAAAAATAGGACCGAAAACATTTATGTGTACGCCTGAAAATGTAGATATAGTTGGTGCAATTTCAGAGTTATTCGGTGAAGAAGAAGACACAAATATAAAGAGGTGGTAATACGCCATGGAAACCGTTTTAAGACTTTTAGTTTATGCTATCGAGATTTACTCGTGGGCACTTATTATTTACATTCTCCTATCATGGTTCCCAGGTGCAAAGGAATCAACTTTCGGAGAGTTTCTTGCGCGTATTTGTGAACCATATTTAGAACCATTTCGCAGATTTATTCCGCCGCTTGGTATGATTGATATTTCGCCACTCGTTGCGATCTTTGCGTTGAGACTTGCGACAAATGGCTTGGTAAGTTTATTCGGCTATTTCTTATAGTAAGAGGTTATATGTATGAGCATCTACGAGCATTTTAGACCTGATGAAGTGGTCTTTGTGGATAAAGTGTTAGAGTGGAAGCGAGCAGCGGAGTACCATCAAGTGAAGTTAACAGACTTTCTTGATCCAAGACAACAACAAATTGTCACTATGGTAATAGGACAAGGAGATGTTGCTGTACAGTTTGATGGTGCAACGTCTCAAGCAGAGCGCAAAAGAGCACTCATTTATCCGGACTATCTAGTAGTAAATGAAGAGGAATTTCAAGTAGAAGTATTGGAAATTGACTATCCTTCCAAGTTTTATACGCTAGAGCATAGGCAAATATTAGGTACATTTATGTCTCTCGGTTTAACGAGAGAAAAATGTGGTGATATTTTGCTTCAAGAAGATCGTGCCCAAATTGTAGTCGCGAAAGAAGTTGTATCTTATATTGAGATGAACTTACAATCTATAGGAAAAGTGAAAGTCTCCTTATCACCAGTGCAAGGGGAAAAAATTCTACAGATACAAGAAACGTGGGGGGAGAAATCCGGAACAGTTTCTTCACTTCGTTTAGATGTTATGTTAGCTGAAATGTTACATATATCTAGGCAAAAAGTACAACCTTTCATAAAAAAGGGTTTAGTAAAAGTGAATTGGAAAACAGTGGAGCAAACCTCTTATGAATGTTATCCAGGAGATGTTTTTTCAGTGAGAGGACATGGACGCAGTAAATTGTTTTCTGTAGAAGGTAGAACAAAGCGCGACAAATGGAGAATTTTGTATGGTATACTAAAATGATTGGTTTTTTAGAAGGGAATCCTCCTATTTTGTCGAAGAAAAGATATAATTGAAAGAGGAAATTTAGATAACTACTTGGAGGTGGCGTTGTGCCGTTAACACCATTAGATATTCATAACAAAGAATTTGGTCGCGGATTCCGTGGCTATGATGAGGATCAAGTAAATGAGTTTCTTGATCAAATTATCAAAGATTATGAATTAGTCATTCGTGAGAAAAAAGCTTTAGAAGAACAAGTTGCGCAATTAGAAGGGAAGTTAGATCATTTCTCTAATATTGAAGATACGTTAAACAAATCTATCGTTGTTGCACAAGAAGCAGCGGAAGAAGTAAAACGTAATGCGCAAAAAGAAGCAAAATTAATTGTACGTGAAGCTGAAAAGAATGCAGACCGTATTATTAACGAAGCTTTAGTAAAATCAAGAAAAGTTGCTTTTGATATTGAAGAGCTAAAGAAACAAGCGAAAGTATTCCGCACTCGTTTCCGTATGTTATTAGAAACACAGCTTGAAATGTTAAACAACGATGATTGGGATAAACTAATTGAGTTAGAAGACGAAGTAGACGAGCTGTTGAAAAAAGAAGAAACAGTGTAAGCTTGACGTTTTTCTCATTATTACATATAATTTTAAACAACATATTTATTAAGAAAAACGAAGATAGGGATAAGTACCTTTTTCATACCTTATATAGCGAACTGAGGATGGTGTAAGCTCAGGATAAGGAGATAATGGGAATATCACCCTGGAGTTCCGCGCTGAACAAATAGAGTAAGCGTAGGCGTATATTCGCGTTAAGAATATAAAGAGGATTGTATACATACGTATAGGATCTACTAGGGTGGTACCGCGGGAGACTTTCTCGTCCCTTTTTGGGATGAGAAAGTCTCTTTTTTATTCCGTTTTTTAGGTCTTTCTTTTATACATGTAAGGAGGAATTGAGCATGGAGTACAAAAATACATTACTAATGCCAAAAACAGAGTTCCCGATGCGTGGGAATTTACCAAAACGTGAGCCTGCAATGCAAGAAAAGTGGGCGGAAATGAATATTTATGAAAAGGTACAAGAACATACGAAAGGTCGTCCTTTATTTGTACTGCATGATGGACCTCCATATGCGAATGGTGACATTCATATGGGACATGCATTAAATAAAGTATTAAAAGACTTTATCGTTCGTTATAAATCAATGACTGGTTTCTGTGCACCATATGTCCCAGGTTGGGATACACACGGTTTACCAATTGAACAAGCTTTAACAAATAAAGGTGTAAAGCGTAAAGAAATGACAGTTGCTGAGTTCCGTAAGTTATGTGCAGAGTATGCATATGAACAAGTAGAACGTCAGCGTGAGCAATTTAAGCGTTTAGGTGTACGTGCTGATTGGGATAACCCATACATTACTTTAGAGCCAGCTTATGAAGCACAACAAATTAAAGTGTTTGGTGATATGGCGAAAAAAGGTTATATCTATAAAGGACAAAAACCAGTTTATTGGTCACCAACGAGTGAATCAGCTTTAGCGGAAGCTGAAATTGAATACCAAGATAAAAAATCTGCATCTATTTACGTAGCATTCCCTGTAAAAGATGGAAAGAACGTATTAGAAGGTGATGAGAAATACATCATCTGGACAACAACGCCTTGGACGTTGCCTGCAAACTTAGGTATTTCTGTTCACCCAGAACTTGAATACGCTATTGTAAAAGTAAATGATGAAAAATATATTATTGCTTCTGAACTATTTGAGACAGTTGCAAAAACGTTAGAGTGGGAAAACGCTGAAGTTGTGAAAACAGTAAAAGGTAGCGAGCTTGAGTATACAGTTGCAAAGCATCCATTCTACGATCGTGATTCATTAGTTATGCTAGGAGATCACGTAACAACAGATGCAGGTACAGGTTGTGTTCATACAGCACCAGGACACGGGGAAGATGACTTTATTGTTGGTAAAAAGTATGGCTTAGAAGTACTTTGCCCAGTTGATGATAAAGGTGTATTAACAGAGGAAGCACCTGGATTTGAAGGCTTATTCTATGATAAAGCTAACAAGCCAATTACAGAAAAATTAGAAGAAGTAGGCGCATTACTGAAACTAACATTCATTACGCATTCATATCCACATGATTGGAGAACGAAAAAACCTATTATTTTCCGTGCGACAGCACAGTGGTTTGCATCTATTGAAGCATTCCGTAAAGAATTATTAGAAGCTGTTGCGGAAACAAAATGGGTACCAGCATGGGGCGAAACTCGTCTTCATAACATGGTTCGTGACCGTGGTGACTGGTGTATTTCTCGTCAACGTGCATGGGGTGTGCCAATTCCTGTATTCTATGCTGAGAATGGTGATCCAATCATTACGGATGAAACAATTAACCATGTAGCTGATTTATTCCGTGAACACGGTTCTAACGTATGGTTTGAGCGTGAAGCGAAAGATCTATTACCAGAAGGATTTACACATCCAGGTAGCCCAAATGGTGAATTCCGTAAAGAAACAGACATCATGGATGTATGGTTCGACTCAGGTTCTTCTCACCAAGCGGTATTAGAAGAGCGCGATGACTTACAACGTCCAGCAGATTTATATTTAGAAGGATCTGACCAATATCGTGGTTGGTTTAACTCTTCATTATCGACAGCAGTTGCTGTAACAGGAAAAGCGCCATATAAAGGCGTACTAAGCCATGGTTTCGTATTAGATGGTGAAGGACGTAAAATGAGTAAGTCGATTGGAAACATCGTCGTACCGAAGAAAATTATGGATCAATTAGGCGGAGATATTTTACGATTATGGGTATCTTCTGTTGACTATCAATCTGATGTACGTATTTCGGATGATATTTTAAAACAAGTAGCAGAAGTGTATCGTAAAATCCGTAACACATTCCGTTTCTTATTAGGAAACTTAGACGACTTTAAGCCAAGTGAAAATACAGTAGCTGTAGCTGAACTTCGTGAAGTAGATCGTTATATGTTAGTGAAATTAAATGACTTAATTACAAAAGTAAAAGAAGCATATGAGACATACGACTTCGCTGCTGTATATCATGCAATTCATAACTTCTGTACAATTGATTTAAGTTCATTCTACTTAGACTTTGCAAAAGACATTTTATACATTGAAGGTGCGAACCATGAAGATCGTCGTGCAATTCAAACTGTATTATATGATGTTCTTGTTGCATTGACGAAACTTGTAACACCAATCTTACCGCATACAGCTGATGAAGTATGGCCATACATTCCGGGTGTAACAGAAGAAAGTGTACAATTAACTGATATGCCAGAAGCTGTACAATTAGATGGTGCAGAAGCATTAAAAACAAAATGGGATGCATTTATGACATTGCGTGATGACGTATTAAAAGCGTTAGAAGTGGCTCGTAATGAAAAGGTAATCGGTAAGTCATTAAATGCAAGCATTACGCTATATCCAACTGCAGAAATGAAAGCTATGTTAGAGTCTATTAACGAAGACTTAAAGCAATTATTCATCGTTTCTGAGTACAAACTTGGTGGCATGATGGAAGAAGCGCCAGCAGATGCACCGAAGTATGAACATACAGCGGTTGTTGTTGCTCAAGCAACTGGTGAAACATGTGAACGCTGTTGGGTAGTTTCAGAAACAATTGGTAAAGATGCTGAACATGAAACATTATGTGAGCGTTGTGCAACGGTTGTTAAAGAAAATTATGTAAAATAATAAGGGGTGACTGCACGTAAAGTGCAGTCATTTTTTGGTTAACAGTATATTGAAATAACTTTCACTCTCTTTCCTATGAAGGAAAAATGTGTGAGAGGTAAGCATATAAATTTCGGACACACTAATCGTACATTGCAACTGGGAGGAATGTACACGTGAATGAAATGTATATGGAAATCAAAGAAGAATTGCAATTGATGCGAAAAGAGTTACAAGAGAGGCTAGCTAAAGAGGTTATGTACAAATATAATACAGAGTTTAGCGAAGAGCTTGGGTATGAAATGAAGGAAGAGATAAAGAAAAAACTATTATTACATGATATAAAAGAGGATTTAAAAGATGTAGAACGTGCATTATTTAAAATGGAAATAGATATGTATGGTATTTGTGAAGACACAGGGAGAGTAATGTCGGTAAAACAAATGAAAACGATGCCGACTGCACGTACCATTCATGAATTTTTCTATGAAAAAGTAAATGTATGAATGGGCACAACGATATTATATTACCTTTTTTTTATTTATTTTATTCTTCTATAAAGGTTCATTGTGAAAAGGTTGCAGCTATGCTAAAATTTTGAGGTACACTGTCTTTGTGGGGGAAATGAAAATGATATATTATGTAATAGCGTTATTTGTCATTGCCATCGATCAAATATCGAAATGGCTAATTGTAAAGAACATGGAATTGGGTACGAGTATTCCGATTATCGATAATGTATTATACATAACATCACATCGAAATAGAGGAGCTGCTTGGGGCATTTTAGAAAATAAAATGTGGTTTTTCTACATTATTACAGTCGTTTTTGTAGCATTTATCGTATTTTATATGAAAAAATATGCAAAAACAGACAAGCTTCTAGGAATTTCATTAGGTCTAATTTTAGGCGGAGCAATTGGTAATTTTATTGATCGTGTATTTAGACAAGAAGTAGTGGATTTCATTCACGTGTATATTTTCTCGTACAACTATCCAGTATTCAATATCGCTGATTCAGCATTATGTATTGGTGTTGTATTAATTATTATTCAAACATTATTAGAAGGCAAGAAAACGAAGGAGTAATTGAATGAGTGAAGTAGTACAAGTAACAGTTGCAGAAGAACAAAAAAATGAGCGAATTGATAAATTCGTTGCAGGAATAAATAATGAATGGTCACGTACACAAGTACAACAATGGATTAAAGATGACGTTGTTACAGTTAATGGAAAAGCTGTAAAAGGGAATTATAAAGTTAGAGAAAATGATGAAATTACAGTGACGATTCCTGAGCCAGAAGAGTTAGATATTCAGCCAGAAGATATGAACTTAGAAATTTATTATGAAGATGCAGATGTACTTGTTGTTAATAAGCCGCGTGGTATGGTTGTACATCCAGCACCAGGTCATACAAGTGGTACACTTGTGAACGGTCTTATGCACCATTGTACAGACTTATCAGGCATTAATGGTGTGATGCGTCCAGGTATCGTGCATCGTATTGATAAGGATACGTCAGGCCTATTAATGGTTGCTAAAAATGATATGGCACACGAATCACTTGTAAATCAACTTGTAGCAAAAACAGTAACGAGACGTTACAAAGCGATTGTACACGGTGTTATTCCGCACGATAAGGGAACGATTGATGCTCCGATTGCTCGTGATAAGAAAGAACGTCAAAGTATGACGGTTGATGAAAATGGTAAGCATGCTGTTACGCATTTCCAAGTGTTAGAGCGATTCAAAGATTTCACACTTGTAGAATGTCGCTTAGAAACAGGGCGTACACATCAAATTCGTGTTCATATGAAATATATTGGCTATCCACTTGCAGGAGATCCAAAGTATGGACCAAAGAAAACGTTAGATATGAACGGACAAGCACTTCATGCAGGTATTTTAGGATTTGATCATCCTCGCACTGGTGAATATATTCAGTTTGAGGCACCGATTCCAGAAGTGTTTGAAGACGCATTAAATATTTTACGAAAATAGTATTGACAAATCATAAGAAAACTGAGATACTGACAACAGTTAAATAATGATCCTTTAACACAGCCCCGTGAGGTTGAGAAGGTAACGGTTTGAAATGCATAGGGTATGCTATACCCTTTTTCAAAAGTCCTCTCGCACACGCTGAGAGGACTTTTTTTATACCATTACTCTCACGCAAGAAAAAAGCTTGGAGGTGTAGAGCATGCAAGAGAAAGCTGTCGTTTTAGATGACCAAATGATTCGCCGCGCTTTAACACGAATTAGTCATGAAATCGTGGAACGAAATAAAGGTGTCGATAATTGTGTTCTTGTCGGAATTAAAACTCGTGGAATTTTTATTGCACAACGTTTGGCAGAACGAATTGGTCAAATTGAAGGAAAAGAAATAGAAGTTGGAGAGCTAGACATTACGTTATATCGTGATGATTTAACGCTACAATCGAAAAATAAAGAACCACTTGTAAAAGGTTCTGATATCCCTGTAGATATTACGAAGAAAAAAGTTATCCTTGTAGATGATGTATTATATACAGGCAGAACAGTTCGAGCAGCAATGGATGCTCTGATGGATTTAGGTAGACCATCACAAATCCAATTGGCGGTTCTTGTTGATAGAGGTCATCGTGAACTACCAATTCGCGCTGATTATGTAGGAAAGAACATTCCAACATCAAGTGAAGAGCGTATCGAAGTTGATTTGCAAGAGACAGATCAACAAGATCGAGTAAGCATATACGATAAGTAAAGCCCTTTTAAATGTAGTCCTGTGAGGCTGCCAAAGGGTCTTGGCTTTCATATGTCAAATTTGGCATACGAAAGTGTAGGACTCTTTGTGCACAGGCACAAAGAGTTTTTTTATTGCAAAGATTTAAACTGAAGGAGGATGTAACAATGGAACAAAAGCCAGTGTTAGACGTTAATGAAGTACCGAAACCGGGAAAATGGTTATTTTTAAGTATACAACATTTGTTCGCGATGTTTGGATCAACAGTGCTTGTTCCGTTTTTAACAGGATTGAATCCGTCAGTAGCATTAATATCAAGTGGATTAGGAACGTTAGCGTTTCTTCTTATAACGAAAGGTCAAGTACCTGCCTATCTAGGATCATCATTCGCCTTTATCGCACCAATTATAACAGCAAAAACGGCAGGTGGACCGGGAGCAGCAATGCTTGGTGGGTTGCTAGCAGGGCTTGTGTATATCTTAATCTCAATCGGAATTAAGAAATCAGGATCAAAGTGGATTATGAAATTACTACCACCAATCGTAGTTGGTCCAGTAGTAATGGTAATCGGTCTAGCTTTAGCACATACAGCAGTTAACATGGCGATGAATGGTGCGGATGGCAAATATAGCTTTACACACTTTTCAGTAGCATTAGTAACATTAGCAATTACAATTATATGCTCAATATTCGGAAGAGGATTTTTCAGTATCATACCAGTGTTACTTGGCATTATCGGCGGATATATTTTCGCTTACTTCCAAGGGCTAGTAGACTTAAAGCCGGTAGCTGAGGCAAAATGGTTTGTTGTACCAGATTTCACAGTACCATTTGTAACATACACACCAGAGTTTTCATGGAAGATCGTACTCTTGATGGTACCAGTTGCACTAGTAACAATTTCAGAACATATCGGACACCAAATTGTACTAGGAAATGTTATTAAAAGAGATTTAATTGAAAAACCTGGTTTACACCGTTCAATCTTCGGTGATGGAGTAGCAACATTAATCGCATCACTAATCGGTGGACCACCGAATACAACGTATGGTGAAAACATCGGTGTGCTAGCAATTACAAGAGCGTACAGTGTATACTTATTCATCGGTTCAGCCGTATTCGCAATCATGTTCGGATTTGTCGGTAAGATTTCTGCACTGATTCATTCGATACCAACACCAGTTATGGGTGGTGTATCAATCTTACTATTCGGTGTAATCGCATCAAGCGGATTACGTATGATGGTAGACGATAAAACAGATTTAAGTGACAAACGAAACTTAATGATTGCATCAGTAATACTAGTAATCGGTATTGGTGGAGCGGTACTTCACGTAGGAGAATCATTCCAAGTAGAAGGAATGGCACTAGCAGCAATTGTAGGTGTACTGCTAAATTTACTACTACCGGAAACGAAACAAATAAAACAATCTAAGCAGATTGCTTCATAATAATAACCTTTTAATTCAGTCCTGTGAGACCGAAAAGGGTGGCTTCTTTCTTGCACCCTAGTCTCACAAGACTAGGGTATTTTTATGCAGAGGTTGTTATAAAAATACAAAAGTGGTAACATAAAAATCAGAAAGATGAGGGATGACGATGAGCCATTTGTTAACGATGAGTGAATTATCGGAAGTAGAAATTTCAGAAATCCTAAAAGACGCAGAAGATTTTGCGAATGGGAAAGAAAGCAAAACGACAGAGCAAACTTTTGTTGCGAACTTGTTCTTTGAGAATAGTACGAGAACAAGATTTAGCTTTGAAGTTGCTGAGAAGAGATTAGGACTTGATGTTTTAAACTTTTCAGCTGATGCATCTAGCGTACAAAAAGGAGAAACATTATACGATACGATAAGAACACTAGAATCAATCGGAACAAAAGCAGTGGTCATCCGCCACGAGCAAGATCGCTACTTCGATGAACTAAAAGATCAGGTGAATATTCCAATCTTAAACGCTGGAGATGGATGTGGGAACCACCCAACGCAGTGCTTACTCGACCTTCTTACCATTAAACAAGAGTTTGGAAGATTTGAAGGATTGAAGATTGCGATAGTAGGAGATGTTCGTCATAGCCGAGTAGCACGTTCGAATGCAGAAGCATTAACGAAACTGGGTGCAACAATTTACTTCGCAAGTCCAGAAGAGTGGAAAGATGAAGACAACACATTTGGAACATACAAACCATTAGATGAGCTTGTTCCAGAAGTGGATGTAATGATGTTACTTCGTGTACAACATGAGCGTCATGATCATTATGAAACAGACATTATGAAAGAGTATCATGAGAAACACGGATTAACAGTGGAAAGAGAACAGCGTATGAAAGAAGGAAGCATTATTATGCATCCAGCTCCTGTAAACCGAGATGTTGAAATTGCAAGTGAACTTGTTGAGTGTGAGCGTTCACGCATATTTAAACAAATGGAAAATGGAGTTTACGTAAGAATGGCTGTACTAAAACGCGCCTTACCAAATGTATTAGGAGGAATGAAACATGAATTACTTGTTTAAAAATGGTCGTTATATGAATGAAGAAGGAAAAATCGTAGCAACGGATCTTCTCGTACAAGACGGTAAAATCGCTAAGGTAGCAGAAAATATTACGGCAGATAATGCTGAAGTAATCGATGTGAACGGAAAGTTAATCGCACCTGGATTAGTAGATGTACACGTACACCTTCGTGAACCAGGTGGTGAACATAAAGAAACAATTGAAACAGGTACACTAGCAGCGGCAAAAGGTGGATTCACTACAATTTGTGCAATGCCAAACACACGCCCAGTACCAGATTGCAGAGAACATATGGAAGACTTACAAAATCGTATTAAAGAAAAAGCGCATGTTAACGTATTACCATATGGAGCAATTACAGTACGTCAAGCGGGTTCTGAAATGACAGATTTCGAAACGTTAAAAGAACTTGGAGCATTTGCTTTCACTGATGACGGTGTAGGCGTACAAGATGCTAGCATGATGTTAGCTGCTATGAAACGTGCAGCGAAATTAAATATGGCAGTAGTTGCGCACTGTGAAGAGAATACTCTTATTAATAAAGGTTGTGTACATGAAGGGAAGTTTTCTGAGAAACACGGATTAAACGGTATCCCATCAGTATGTGAATCTGTACATATTGCAAGGGATATACTGCTTGCTGAAGCGGCAGATTGTCACTATCACGTATGTCACGTAAGTACGAAAGGCTCTGTACGTGTAATCCGTGATGCAAAGCGTGCTGGAATTAAAGTAACAGCAGAAGTAACACCTCATCATCTAGTGTTATGTGAAGATGATATCCCATCAGCTGACCCTAACTTTAAAATGAACCCACCGCTTCGTGGAAAAGAAGATCACGCAGCATTAATTGAAGGTTTATTAGATGGAACAATCGATATGATCGCAACTGATCATGCACCGCATACAGCAGAAGAGAAAGCACAAGGAATTGAAAGAGCACCATTCGGAATTACTGGTTTTGAAACAGCATTCCCGCTTTTATACACAAACCTTGTGAAAAAAGGAATTATTACATTAGAACAATTAATTCAATTCTTAACAGAAAAGCCAGCTGATACATTCGGCTTAGAAGCAGGTCGCCTGAAAGAAGGTAGAGCAGCTGATATTACAATTATTGATTTAGAACAAGAAGAAGAGATTGACCCAACAACATTCTTATCAAAAGGAAAAAATACACCATTCGCAGGTTGGAAATGCCAAGGATGGCCGGTAATGACAATCGTTGGTGGTAAGATCGCATGGCAAAAGGAGAGTGCATTAGTATGAAAAGACAACTTATCTTAGAAGATGGAACAGTATTAATTGGAACAGGTTTCGGAGGAGAAATCGAAAAGTCAGGTGAAGTTGTATTTACAACAGGAATGACTGGATATCAAGAAACATTATCTGATCCATCATATTGCGGTCAAATTGTAACATTCACGTACCCATTAATCGGAAACTACGGCATCAACCGTGACGATTTTGAATCGATTCACCCATCTGTAAATGGTTTAATCGTAAACGAAATTTGTGATCACCCATCAAACTTCCGTAATGAAATTTCGTTAAATGACTACTTAAAAGAAAGAAACATCCCAGGATTAGCAGGGATTGATACGAGAAAATTAACGAGAAAAATTCGTCAATACGGTACATTACGCGGACGCCTTTGTAATATGGATGCAGATGTAGAATACATCGTGAGCCAATTAAAAGCGACAGTATTTACAGATCATGTGAAACGCGTATCAACGAAAGATCCATACCCAAGCCCAGGCCGCGGACATCGCGTTGTACTAGTAGACTTCGGTATGAAACATGGTATTTTAAGAGAATTAAATAAACGTGATTGCGATGTGATTGTAGTTCCTTACAATACAACAGCTGAAGAAATTTTACGCCTTAGCCCAGATGGGATTATGCTAAGTAACGGACCTGGGGATCCAAAAGATGTACCAGAAGCAATTGAAATGTTAAAAGACATTATCGGTAAAGTTCCTTTATTCGGAATTTGTCTAGGACATCAATTGTTCGCTCTAGCATCTGGTGCGAATACAAGTAAGTTAAAATTCGGCCACCGTGGGTTAAACCATCCAGTAAAAAATCTTGCAACTGGAAAAGTAGCAATTACATCTCAAAACCATGGTTACGCAGTAGAAGAAGAATCAGTTGAAAATACAGAACTTGAAATTACACATGTTGCTTTAAATGATGGAACAGTAGAAGGTCTTCGTCATAAGAAGTTCCCAGCATTTACAGTACAATACCATCCAGAAGCTTCAGCGGGACCAGAAGATGCAAATGATTTATTCGAAGATTTCTTAACAATGATTGAAAACTTCAAGAAAGAAGGGGAAGAGTTATGCCAAAACGCCTAGACATTAACACAATTTTAGTAATCGGATCGGGACCAATTGTAATTGGGCAAGCAGCGGAGTTTGACTACTCTGGTACACAAGCTTGTCAATCTCTTAAAGAGGAAGGTTACAAAGTAATCCTTGTTAACTCTAACCCAGCAACAATTATGACCGATACTGCAACAGCAGATAAAGTATACATTGAGCCTTTAACATTAGAATTCGTAAGCCGAATCATTTGTAAAGAACGTCCAGATGCAATCTTACCAACATTAGGTGGTCAAACAGGTTTAAACATGGCTGTTGAACTTGCAAAATCAGGCGTACTTGAAGAGTGCGGAGTTGAAATTTTAGGAACAAAATTGTCAGCAATCGAGCAAGCGGAAGATCGTGATTTGTTCCGTACATTAATGCAAGATTTAAATGAACCAACACCACCAAGTGAAATCATTCATAACCTTGATGAAGCATATAGCTTTGTAAACGAAATTGGTTATCCAGTAATCGTTCGTCCAGCATTCACATTAGGCGGAACGGGCGGCGGAATTTGCCATAACGAAGAAGAGTTAATTGAAATCGTAACAAGTGGTTTAAAACATAGCCCAGTAACACAATGTTTATTAGAGAAAAGTATTGCTGGTTGTAAAGAAATTGAATATGAAGTAATGCGTGATTCAAATGATAACGCGATTGTAGTATGTAACATGGAAAATATCGATCCAGTTGGTGTTCATACAGGTGATTCTATCGTTGTAGCACCGAGCCAAACGCTAAGCGACCGTGAATACCAAATGTTACGTAATACTTCATTACGAATTATTCGTGCACTAGGAATTGAAGGTGGATGTAACGTTCAGCTTGCACTAGATCCATATAGCTTCCAATACTATGTAATCGAAGTAAACCCACGTGTAAGTCGTTCATCTGCATTAGCATCTAAAGCAACTGGATATCCAATTGCGAAATTAGCAGCGAAAATTGCAGTCGGCTTAACATTAGATGAAATCGTAAACCCAGTAACACAAAAAACTTATGCTTGCTTCGAGCCAGCATTAGACTATGTTGTTTCAAAAATTCCACGCTGGCCATTTGATAAGTTTGAATCAGCGAACAGAACACTTGGAACGCAGATGAAAGCAACTGGTGAGGTTATGTCAATCGGACGTAACTTAGAAGAATCATTATTAAAAGCGGTTCGTTCTTTAGAGCTTGGCATTTATCACTTAGAATTAGACCACTTAAAAGAACTTGATAAAGAAACAATGAAAAAACGCATTATTAAAGCAGATGATGAGCGACTGTTTATCGTAGCAGAAGCAATTCGTCAAGGTGTAACGAAAGAAGAGATTAACGAATGGTGTGAAATGGACTTCTTCTTCTTACAAAAAGTTGAAAATATCGTAAATATGGAACGCGAAGTAAAAGCGAATGTAGGAAATATGGAAGTACTACAAACCGCAAAAGAAATGGGCTTCAGCGATCACTACATCGCAGCAGCTTGGAACAAAACGGAGCGCGAAATTTACGATATGCGTAAAGAAAATAATATGACGCCAGTATTCAAAATGGTAGATACTTGTGCGGCAGAGTTTGAATCTGCAACACCGTATTACTACAGCACATACGCTGAGGAGAACGAATCAATTGTAACAGATCGTAAGAGTGTAGTAGTTCTAGGATCTGGTCCGATCCGCATTGGTCAAGGTGTTGAGTTTGACTATGCAACAGTTCACTCAGTATGGGCAATTAAAGAAGCTGGATATGAAGCGATTATCATTAACAATAACCCAGAAACTGTTTCAACAGACTTCAGTATTTCTGACAAATTATACTTTGAACCATTAACGATTGAAGATGTAATGCACATCATCGATTTAGAAAAGCCAGAAGGTGTTATCGTTCAGTTTGGTGGACAAACGGCGATTAACTTAGCGGCGAAATTAGAAGAACATGGTGTGAAGATTTTAGGAACATCACTTGAAGACTTAGACCGTGCAGAAGATCGTGATAAATTCGAAGCTGCTTTAACAAAACTTGGTATCCCACAACCAGTTGGTAAAACAGCAACGACTGTAGAACAAGCGGTAGCAATCGCAGAAGAAATTGGTTACCCAGTATTAGTAAGACCATCTTACGTACTAGGTGGACGTGCGATGGAAATCGTATATCGTCAAGAAGAACTACTGCACTACATGAAAAATGCAGTTAAAGTTCACGCAGATCACCCAGTATTAATCGACCGTTACATGGTCGGTAAAGAAATTGAAGTAGATGCAATTTCAGACGGTGAGAATGTATTCATTCCAGGTATTATGGAACATATTGAACGCGCTGGAGTTCACTCTGGTGACTCAATTGGAGTATATCCACCACAAAGCTTATCTGAAAAATTAAAAGAACAAATTATTGAACATACAATTGCACTTGGAAAAGGATTAAACATTGTTGGATTACTAAATATCCAGTTTGTCGTATTCGAAAATCAAGTGTACGTAATTGAAGTAAATCCACGTGCGAGCCGTACAGTACCATTCTTAAGTAAAATTACAGGTGTACCAATGGCAAACGTTGCAACGAAAGTTATTCTAGGGCAAGACCTAGTAGAGCAAGGATACGGAACGGGCTATCACCCAGAAGAGAAAGAAGTATATGTAAAAGCTCCGGTATTCTCATTCGCGAAATTACGCTCAGTGGATACAACATTAGGACCTGAAATGAAATCAACAGGGGAAGTAATGGGTAAAGATTTAACGCTTGAAAAAGCATTATATAAAGGATTAGTTGCTTCTGGAATTAACATCCCAACGCACGGATCAGTAATCATTACTGTAGCGGATAAAGATAAAGAAGAGGCGATGGAAATTGCAAAACGTTTCCATGAAATCGGCTATAACTTATTAGCAACAGCTGGAACAGCACAATCATTAACAGAGCAAAATATCCTAGTACAAGTTGTAAACAAAATTGATTCTGAGGACTACAACTTACTAGATATTATCCGCCAAGGAAAAGCACAGTTTGTAATCAATACATTAACAAAAGGCAAACAACCAGCGCGTGATGGTTTCCGCATTCGCCGTGAATCAGTAGAAAATGGTGTAGCTTGCTTAACATCACTTGATACAACGAGAGCAATCTTACGAGTATTAGAATCTATGACATTCTCAGCTCATTCAATGAAAGAAATTACGCAAACAAAGCGTCACGAGGTGGTACATGCATGATGCAAAAGCAAAATATGATCGTCGTTAATCAAAAAGAAATCGCAAAGAACATTTACGAATTAGTGCTTCAAGGAACTTTAGTACAGCAAATGAACGAACCAGGGCAGTTTGTACACATTAAGGTAGCAGAGGGCATTGCGCCCCTTCTGCGCCGCCCAATTAGTATTTGTAATGTAGATCAAGAGAAGAACGAATTTACAATGCTATATCGTGCGGAAGGACAAGGGACAAAAACATTAGCAACTAGAAAACAAGGTGAAATGGTAGATGTATTAGGACCATTAGGACACGGTTTTCCTGTAGAAGAAGCAGAAGCTGGTCAAACAGCTTTACTAGTAGGCGGGGGGATTGGTGTACCACCACTTTATGAATTATCACAGCGCCTCGTTGCAAAAGGTGTACGTGTGATTCACATCTTAGGTTTTCAAACGAAAGATGTAGTTTTCTATGAAGAAAAATTTGCAGAACTTGGTGATACGTATGTTGCGACAGTAGACGGTACACACGGTACAAAAGGATTTGTCACAGATGTAATTGATCATTACGGAATTGACTTTGATATTCTTTATTCATGTGGTCCGTTAGCGATGCTTCGTGCATTAGAAGGACGTTACAAAGAGAAAAAAGCCTATATTTCATTAGAAGAACGTATGGGCTGTGGTATTGGAGCTTGTTTCGCATGTGTATGCCACTTACAAGAAGATCCAAGTGGACATTCTTACAAGAAGGTGTGTAGCGACGGACCAGTATTTCCAATCGGGGAGGTTGTACTATGAACAGATTGCAAGTTGAATTACCGGGATTATCATTAAAAAATCCAATTATACCAGCATCTGGATGCTTTGGGTTTGGTCGTGAATATGCACAGTTTTACGATTTAAGTGTACTAGGATCAATCATGATTAAAGCGACGACAGAACAACCACGCTATGGAAATCCTACGCCTCGTGTTGCTGAAACACCGGGCGGCATGTTAAATGCAATCGGACTTCAAAACCCAGGATTAGAAAAAGTAATGAATTCTGAATTACCATGGTTAGAACAATTTGACCTTCCAATCATTGCAAACGTTGCAGGTTCACAAGCTGAGGATTACGTAGCGGTTGCAAAGGAAATTTCTAAAGCGCCTAATGTCCATGCACTGGAATTAAATATTTCTTGTCCAAACGTAAAAACAGGTGGTATCGCCTTTGGTACAAATCCTGAAATTGCTGCTGATTTAACGAAGCGAGTAAAAGAGGTTTCGGAAGTACCTGTATACGTGAAGTTGTCACCGAACGTGGCAAACATTGTGGAAATTGCAAAAGCGATTGAAAATGCAGGTGCAGATGGTTTAACGATGATTAATACATTGCTTGGTATGCGTCTAGATTTAAAAACAGCTAAACCAATTTTAGCAAACCGTACAGGCGGATTATCAGGTCCTGCGATTAAGCCAGTAGCAATTCGTATGGTACATGAAGTAAGCCAAGCGGTTAACATTCCAATTATCGGAATGGGTGGCATTGAAACAGCGGAAGATGTAATCGAATTCTTCTACGCTGGCGCAAGCGCAGTTGCAGTAGGTACAGCGAACTTTATCGATCCGTTCGTATGTCCGACAATTATTGAAGAGTTACCAGCATTACTAGATGAATTAGGATTTGATCACATTTCGGAATGTCAAGGAAGGAGCTGGAAGCAAACATGTCACAGTCGTTAATCGTTGCACTAGATTTTCCAGGGAAACAAGATGTAGAACAATTCTTGCGCCACTTTGAAGGGGAAGAGTTATTTGTCAAAGTTGGTATGGAGTTATTTTACAAAGAAGGCCCTGCAATTATTACGTACTTAAAAGAAAAAGGACATAAGATTTTTCTAGATTTAAAACTTCATGATATTCCAAATACAGTAAAAAGCGCTATGCGTAGCCTAGCTAGTCTAGATGTTGATATGGTAAATGTTCATGCTGCTGGGGGAAGCAGTATGATGAAAGCTGCGATTGAGGGATTAGAGGAAGGTAAGCAAGAAGGAAAAGAGAGACCGATTTGTATTGCAGTTACACAACTAACAAGCACTTCGGAAGCTATGATGAAAAAAGAGATCGGCATTGAGAAAACGTTAGAAGAAGCGGTTGCTCATTATGCAAAACTAACGAAAGAAAGTGGACTTGATGGCGTTGTTTGCTCAACGCTTGAAGTTCCAAAACTACGTGAAGTATGCGGAAATGAATTTGTAACAGTAACACCGGGGATTCGTCTTGCGAGCGATGATATAAATGACCAGGTGCGCGTAGCAACACCGAAACGTGCGAGGGAACTTGGCTCAAGCTATATCGTAGTTGGACGTAGTATTACAAAAGCAGAAAATCCGCTTGAAGCGTATAAAACAGTAAAACAACAGTGGGAAGGTGTAACAGTATGAAAAAAGAAATCGCATCGCATTTATTAGAAATTGGAGCAGTATTTTTACAACCGAATGATCCATTCACATGGTCTTCAGGTATGAAATCACCAATTTATTGTGATAACCGTTTAACTTTATCTTATCCGAAAGTACGTCAAGCAATTGCAGCTGGATTAGAAGAGTTAATTAAAGAGCACTTCCCAACTGTAGAAGTTATTGCAGGAACAGCAACTGCTGGTATTGCGCACGCTGCATGGGTAAGCGATCGTATGGATTTACCAATGTGCTACGTACGTAGTAAAGCAAAAGGTCACGGTAAAGGGAACCAAATTGAAGGAAAAGCTGAAAAAGGTCAAAAAGTAGTAGTAGTAGAAGACTTAATTTCAACTGGCGGTAGTGCAATTACATGTGTAGAAGCACTTCGCGAAGCTGGCTGTGAAGTATTAGGAATCGTATCAATCTTCACATACGAGCTTGAAGCAGGAAAAGAAAAACTAGAAGCAGCTAACGTAGCATCATATTCTTTAAGCGACTACAGTGCATTAACTGAAGTTGCAGCAGAAAAAGGTATGATCGGACAAGCTGAAACGAAAAAATTACAAGAGTGGCGTAAAGATCCAGCTAACGAAGCTTGGATCACAGCGTAACACGAAAAAAGACGACTGCGGGGGAACGCGGTCGTCTTTTTTATATAAATTCAATGTAAAGTTCCATCAATATTAAAGAAAATCATATGACGATCCCCTTGCTAGCAACTATTTAGCGTTTTCCACAACTTCATACCCTCTCACAAACGATAGCGTCATATAAGAAACAATAAATGAGAAGATGCTATACATGCCAACCCAAAAGAAAAACTTCGGAGTAAAGGCGATAACACCTATTATTAAAAAACTAGCAAACGTTACAATCGGCATGACGTAATACGTTTTTGTCTTGCAGGTTCCAACAATAGAAATGATAAAGATAAGTAATGGACAAATTAATAAGACGAAAATCAATTCATTCATAGCTATGTCCCCTTTTCTAATGGAAGTAATCTGTTTCTCGTAAACGTTTTGAAAAAATTACTCTCCTAATATAATTTCGCTAAGTAATAACGAATCCCTCTTGAAAACTGATAATTCATGATGAATTTTACAAGCAAAAAGCGTAAGCAAAAGAAAACTTGCTTACGCTATAGAATAAACATCGCAACGATCGTGGTGACAATTAAGCCAATCCCAACTGGTAAAAAGTTTCGACGTGCAAGTTCAAATGGATCGACTTTACAAATCGCAGCGGCAGGAATAAGTGCCCAAGGAATTAACGTCCCGCCCCCGGTCCATATAGCTGCAATTTGCCCGAGGGCTGTTAATGTAGCTGTTCCATGGCCAAGTGCTGTTCCGAAAAGATTGGCAATGGAACCAGCAAGTGATATACCAGAAAAGCCAGATCCATCTAAGCCGGTAATGACACCAACGATAGTTAATGTCCCTGCCGATACATATTGATTTAAAGGAACAGTTTGAGACAAAGCGATTCCTAAGTCGTTAATGATTCCGTGTGAACCTTTCGGTAAATAGTCTCCGATAATTTTTACAAAACCGCTATCTCCTAAATAAAAGAGTGCAGCAATTGGAATAACTGGACCAAAGATTTTAAAGCCAAATTGGAGCCCTTCTATAAAATAATCGGTCGTTTTATTTAGTCCATTTCCTTTGTAAGCGATGAGAGAAATGATGATAATCATAATAACAGTGGTCCCACCGATAAGTGCAGTTGCGTCGCTTCCTTGTAGTTTAAATTGAATCATGCAAAGGATATCGATGGCATATATGATCGGAATACAAATAGCGAGCCATTTTTTTGTCTGAGGAGATAATGAAGTGAGCGTTTTAGAAGACGCAGTTGATGGAATAGATTCTTGTATAGAAGATAATCCTGTATGAAATTCTTTTCGTAAGAAGAAAAATGCGACGGAAGTTGTCACAATGCCCATAACAATTACGAGAGGAACACTGGCAGAAACAACGCTAGAAACAGGAAGACCAGCAGCGTCCGCTGTTAATTTTGGTGCACCTTGAATAACGAAGTCACCAGATAAGGCGATGCCGTGTCCGAATAAGTTCATAGCGATGGCAACTCCAATTGGCGGAAGGCCAACGCGTACAGCGACGGGTAATAAAATAGCCCCCATTAAGGCGACAGCTGGAGAAGGCCAAAAGAAGAAAGAAATTGTCATCATTAAAAGGCCGATAATCCAGTAGGCGAGGGTAGGGGTACGAATCATCTTTGTAAATGGTGAAATCATCGTATCATTTATGCCGGTATGAACGAGTAGATTGCTCATTGATACGATAATGGAAATGATTAATATAGTTGGTAAAAGTTCAGTAATAGCGTAAATGAAACTTTGAAAAATACCGCTAATGGCAAGAGGGATAGAACTTGTAGCTGTTAATGCTAATAAAAAGATAAAAACGATACAAATAATCGTCGTATCCTTTCGGAAAATAAAAAAGGTAATAATGGTGAGTAAACAAATAACATAGAGAGCGTGTAATAGCGTTAATTCAACTCCCATAACATTCACATCCTTTAGGCATTCGTGTAGTTTATTGTATGAAAGCGGTGAAAGTATGTGAGTATAGGAAAAAGAAAAAGTAAAATTTCATGTACTGTAATGGTAAGAATGATAAATGGATGTTATAATACAATTAATCCTAAAAATGGAATTGAAGGAGGGCTTATGCACAAAAAAATTGGGTATTATGGTGTGCTCGTTTGTTTGCTATTATCAGTTATTTCAGGACAATTTCTTAACAGTGCATGGGTGCCAGTTATATTATGTATAGGGGTGTTGGTTTTTGCTCCTATGTATCGCTGGGACGAGTGGAAAGCATACAGCCGAAAAAAGAAAATTATTTTCAGCATCGAGTTTGTTATTATAATTAGCACGATTCCATTTTTGTTACTGAAGGGAAATGAAATAATAGATGGGATTGTAATGTTTCAAGGCTGGTTATTTATTGCAAAATTACTATATTTAATGTGTGTTTTAATAGTGGTAGCGCTAGTCGCTAAAAAAGTAAATGAAAAGTTATTTGCTAATGAATAAAAAAAGTGCCACCTTATTCGGTGGCACTTTCTCATTTTATTGAATGAGCTTTTTGCATCTTTTTAATTAAACGAATTTGTCCGCGATGATTGATTTCATCTTCAAATACGTGAAACCACTTAAAATAGTTATTTGCTTGTTTGTCATACCAAAAGTCTGTCGTTTTAAACAGCCATTCATCAGGTAACGATTGGAATGTTTCAATTGTTTTGGAACGTACTTCTTGTAATGTATCAATATAAAATTCTATAGAGTTTCCTTTTATTTTCTCACGTCCAAGAGCTTCTAACTCGAGGCCAGGTAACCATCTTTCTAGTTCGGCCTCCGTTGGTTCGCGGTCTTCAAAAGTATGAATCTGGTAATAAAATTCAACAGCAGCCATGTGATATAATAGCATGCCGATTGAATTTGCTTCCTCATTATATAAATAATCAAGTTCTTCCATTGTTAAATCTTCCACCTCTTGCATTGTTGTATAGCGAGCGTAATTCATCATGGAAACTAGTTTGGAAAATTCAGGATGTAAACCATCGATTTTATCTATTACAAAGTTCAATTACAATTCCCCCTCTTTAAACGAATACTCCAGAGAAGGCATTCTATGTGCAGAGAAAAAATCCTGTTGAAAATTTCAAAATATTAACAAGGGATTACAATTAGTTCTCTATTTGATTTTGTAATAACTTCATATCCGTCTTTTGTAATGACAATATCATCTTCAATTCTACAACCGCCCCAGTTAGGTATGTAAATACCTGGTTCAACTGTAACGACCATACCCTCTTCTAAAGTAGCCTTACTTTCTTGGGATAGGCGGAGAGGTTCATGAATTTCTAATCCAAGACCATGACCAGTAGAATGTCCAAAATATTGACCGTATCCATGCTCAGTAATGTAGTTTCTCGTTATATCATCGATACGTTTTGCAGTTTCTCCAGGTTTAATCGCTTCAGTCCCACGTTTTAATGCTTCTCGTACAATATTGTATATCTTTTTAAATTCTTCTGATGGTTCCCCGATTGCTACAGTACGTGTTATATCGGAACAGTATCCGTCGTAAAGTGCACCGAAATCTAATGTAACGATGTCGCTCCGCTCGATTATTTTATTTGATGCAACGCCATGAGGAAGAGAAGAACGAACACCAGAAGCTACAATAATTTGAAATGATGAAGATGTAGCTCCTTTTTTTCGCATGAAAAATTCTAACTCATCTCGTACATCATTTTCACTTATTCCCGGTTTTAGAAACGTAAGAATGTGGTGAAATGCTTCGTCCGCAATATGAGCTGCAATTTTCATTGTTTCTATTTCAGGCGTGTCTTTAATGATACGAATACTTTCGATAATTTCGCACACTTGAATCATTTCCGTATGTACGTATTTTTGCAAGTTTTTATATTGTTGCAATGTCATGTTGTTTTCTTCAATTCCAAGTTTTTGAATGTTTAATTTCGATACTTGATGTGCAATCTCTTTTTCTAAATTTCCTTTATGCATAACAATTTCAGCATCTTGTATTTGTGATTTTGCTTGATCTACATAGCGGAAATCTGTTATGAAAACAGCTTGATCCGCAGAGATTAAGACGACGCCAGCACTACCTGTAAAGCCTGTTGCATATTGACGATTTTCTTTTTTTGTAATAAGTAACCCGTCAATTCCATACTTATGTAGTTGTTTTTGGATATTAGTTATTCTTATATTCATTTTAATGCCTCCTTTTTATATTTAATAAAGCAAAAATTGTGCCAATATACTTATTGACAATAAAAGAGAAGAGGGAGTTTTGTGTCAAAAAAACTAGACAAATATAAAATGAGGATGTAAAAAATTTATACAGTAATGTAAACTTGCATATTATAATCTTTCAATTCTAATATTATATTTTTTGTATAAATAAATGGTGATAATTGGTATAATAAGAGGTCGTTATGTGTTCTTGTAGATAAAGGTGCGTAACGAATAAATAGGAATAAGGAATGTGAGTATATGAAGAAATTAAGTAAAGTCATGTCATTTTGCTTCGCTGCTAGTATGCTAGTTGTAACAGGGTGTGAAAAAAGTGAAATCAAAGCTCAAGCAAATGAAACGATTGAACAGCTTGATGAAGCGCCAGAAGTGACAGAAAAAGAAGCGAAAAAGATTGTAAGAAAGAGTGTAGATGCAATAGCAAATGCATTTAGTGAGATGGAAAAAGAAAATGGATGGAGTCGAAATAATCCTGGAGATTTGGCGACAGCGAAAAAAGGAGTTAAGGGATTAGTTACAGAAAAATTTGTAGAGAACCAGCTTCCTAATTCGCTTGAAACATTTAATAGATCTAGAGAGACAGATATGTTGCCATTCCCTATTAATATTGAACCAGAAATGAGATTAACGTATACACAGAAAGATAAAAATTTAACGATTGAAACGATTATACCTTCAAATGATATGGGAAATGAAGCAGAGATATGGGAATTTATTTTCGTTTATAAAGATGGAAAATGGTTAATGGATAAATGGTCATCGCATACACCGAGAGATTTAAAACTTACGAAGGAAGAAGCTAGTGAGTTTCTGAAAATTCGAGGCTTTAAGAATGTCGATTTTGTTAAAGAAGAAAACAGTGGTGACAAAAAATATATTTTTAAAGAAAATACTAGATCAATAGCTGTGGATGCAAAAACATCGGTTATTACATATAATTTAGATGAGCAAAAGCAGGAAAAAGAAGCGAAAGAAAATAGTAGTCAAGAACACGAAAACATTAAGGAAAATAACATGAGTACGCATGCTACTTCTAAAGAAGAGAAGCAGGCTAAAAAAGAAACTTCGTCAGCAGTAGGTAAAAGTAAGGTTTTAAATGAGTTAGCGGCTCTAGAAAACCAAGAAAAACATACAAATGTCATGTCAACAAATGACATAGTAAATGAAATAGAAGGAAATTATGAACTGTGGGATAATAAACTAAATGAAATTTACAGTACATTAAAAAATACGATGTCCCCTGATGCATTTCAGTCATTAAAAACGAAACAAATTGCGTGGGTTAAAGAAAAGGAAAGTAAGGTTAAAGCAATTGGTACTGATACAAATAACGGGACGATGAGACGTATAGATGCTTCAGAAGAGAAATACAAGATGACAAAAGAAAGATGTTATGAATTAGTGAATGGGTATATGAACTAGTTGGAACGAATATAAAAATGCGTTGCTTATGAGCAACGCATTTTTATATTTAAGCTTTTAATTTCATTACAGTATCAGCATCCGGTGTAACATATACGGTTTGCTGATTGTCGTACGTAACAAAACCAAGTTTTGCACCACTCGGTTTTTTCACATGGCGTATTTTGGTGAAATCAACAGGTACAGAACTAGACTCTTTTGCTTTACTGTAATAAGCAGCAATTTTGGCAGCTTCTAGTAAAGTTTCTTCAGCAGGTTCTAAAGAACGAATGACAACGTGAGAACCAGGTATGTCTTTCGTATGTAACCAAATTTCATCACGACGGGCAAATTTCGTTGTTAAATAATCATTTTGCTTATTGTTTTTACCGACGAAAATCTCTGTGCCATCACTTGCTACATATTTATCTAATACTGGTTTAGTAGGCTTTTTCTTTCCGTTTTTCGTTTTACGATTGCGCATATAACCTTCTTCAGCTAATTCCTCACGAATTTCTTCAATATCTTTTGAAGAAGCAGCTTCCATTTGTTGAAGTAAGCTATCAAAATAAAGAATTTCTTCCTTTGTTTTTTCGATTTGTTCTTCTACAACAACAACTGAATTTTTCGCTTTTTGGTACTTTTGGAAATAGCGTTGTGCATTTTCAGATGGCGTTTTTAAAGGATCTAATGCGATCTTTACAGTTCCGCCATTTTCATCATAATAGTTAACGACTTCAATATCTTTATCGCCTTTTTTCAAAGCGTACATATTGGCTGTAAGTAGTTCGCCAAATAGTTGATATTTATCTGCTTTTCCAGCATCTTGTAATGTTTTTTCTAGTTTAATGAGTTTTTTCTCATTTTTATTTTTTTCGTTTTGCATAAAGCGCTCTAAATCATGAGCTTGTTGTTTTACACGGTCACGCTCTGCTTTTCCAAAAAAGAAACGGTCTAGCAATTCACTAACAGATGAGAATGTCTTGTCTTCTCCAGCTAAGTGCGCAAGAGGGAAAAGATAAAAGAATTCTTTCCCATTTGAAGTAGTCATTGTTGGTGAATATGTATGAGTTAATAATGGTTTTTGTATGGAGAAAAATGCGTTAGCTAATGCTTTTTCATTTACCATACCTGCTTTTTTCACTACTTCTTTTGCGAATAATGGTGATATTCCGGTAAAGGTTCCGACTAGCTGTTTATCCATGTTTCCAGATAGAAAGTCTAGCGGTCTAATAAATTCATCATTTGTTTCGATCTGAAGTGGGTTAATTTTATGTTGTGCCGGTGGTGCAATATATTCAGCTCCAGCGTATACAGTTCGATGTCGGTTTACTGCTAAGGAAACGTGTTTTAAGCTATCTAAAATATTGTTTGTTTTTGTATCTACTAAAATGATGTTACTATGTCGTCCCATAATTTCAATTACTAATGTTTTTAGCGATTCATCACCAATTTCATTTCTGCTACGAACGGTAATTTGAATAATACGCTCTAAATCAATTTGTTCAATTTTTTCAATAAATCCACCTTCTAAATGCTTACGAAGAAGCATACAGAACATTGGTGGAAGTGCAGGTGAATCATAATTTTGATTTGTTAAGTGTAAACGTGCATATGTCGGATGAGCGGAAAGAATCAGTTTTTGATTTTTTCCGTTTGCTCGAATATGTAATAAAATCTCGTATTTTGAAGGTTGGTATATCTTAGAAATTCTTCCTGTGTAAAGAGAATTTGCAATTTCATGCGTAATCGCTCTTGTAAATAATCCATCGAATGCCATAAAAACACTCCTTTCTAACTAAAAGTTAATTATAGCATTTTTTTGGACGAGGCTGAATAAGCTTTCAATAGAGTATGTCTGGAATCAGGAGGTCGATAGCAGGATGAACTGGTATGGAATGCGTGCACATGAAGTGGAAGAAAGAACGAATACAAATGTGAAGGTTGGACTTACAGAGAAAGAAGCAGAAGGGCGAATAAAAAAATTTGGTACAAATGAACTAGATGAAGCGAAAAGGCCTTCTGCACTAATGGTATTTTTGGCGCAATTTAAAGATTTTATGGTGCTTGTTTTGTTTGGTGCAACAATCGTTTCGGCTTTTTTAGGGGAATACATTGATTCTATTGCGATTGTGGCAATTGTTATTATCAATGGTATTCTCGGATTTTTTCAAGAAAGAAAGGCTGAAAAGTCATTGGAAGCTTTAAAAGAGCTAGCCGCCCCGCAAGTAACTGTACTGCGAAATGGAAAGTGGGTAAAGGCACCGTCTAAAGCACTCGTTTTAGGTGATATTATTAAATTTTCTAGTGGCGATCGTGTTGGAGCTGATGTACGTCTTGTTGAGGCGTCGAGTTTATATATTGAAGAATCGGCTTTGACAGGAGAGTCAGTACCCGTGCAGAAGAAAGTAGAAGCATTGCAAGGGCAAGATGTTTCAATTGGTGATCAAAAAAATATGGCTTTTATGGGTACGATGATTACACGAGGGTCTGGAACAGGAGTCGTTGTAGCAACGGGTATGAATACAGCGATGGGACAAATTGCAAATATGTTACAAAATGCAGAGCAGATGGAAACACCACTGCAAAGAAGATTAGAGCAACTCGGAAAAATATTAATTATTGTGGCTCTTGTTTTGACAGCGCTTGTCGTGTTAGCTGGTGTGTATCAAGGGAATGAAGTGTATCATATGTTTTTAGCGGGTGTGTCGCTAGCTGTTGCTGCTATTCCAGAAGGATTGCCAGCAATTGTTACAGTAGCCTTATCACTTGGTGTACAGCGTATGATAAAAAAGAGAGCAATTGTAAGAAAGTTACCAGCAGTAGAAACATTAGGTTGCGCTTCTGTTATATGCTCTGATAAAACAGGAACGATGACGCAAAACAAAATGATGGTAACACATATGTGGTCAGGTGGAGAGTTGTGGAAAGTGACAGGCCAAGGATATGAACCTAATGGCTCGTTTATGAAAGGTGAAAAAGAAATTAATCCAGCTAAGACGAAATCACTTTATCAACTACTTACATTTGGTTCGTTATGCAATAACGCAAATATTATTCAAAAGAAAAAGGCGTATGTATTAGATGGAGATCCAACTGAGGGA
Source organism: Bacillus cereus group sp. Bc010 (assembly GCF_027716745.1). NCBI lineage: Bacteria > Bacillati > Bacillota > Bacilli > Caryophanales > Bacillaceae > Bacillus > Bacillus cereus group sp. Bc010. The sequence continues at coordinate 169,591 of NZ_JAQFUY010000003.1, read as the reverse complement.
GCGCTTGTAGCTGCAGCAATGAAAGCGGGGATAACGCGTGAGGCGCTGAAAGGGAAATTTGAAATTATCCGTGAATTTCCGTTTGATTCAACTCGAAAAATGATGAGTGTTATTGTACGAGATCGAGAGGGTAAAAAGTTTGTCGTTACGAAGGGAGCACCAGATGTCCTTCTGCAAATGAGTCAAACGATTTTATGGGGGGATAAGCAGCAACCATTAAGTGAGTTGTATAGAAAAGAAGTACAGGCGGCTATTCATAGCTTAGGTAGTCAAGCACTTCGAACAATTGCAGTTGCTTTTAAGCCTTTAAAAGTAACAGACTCAATTGAACATGAAAGAGACGTTGAAAAAGATTTTATGTTAGTTGGAATACAAGGAATGATTGATCCGCCAAGACCAGAAGTAGAGCAGGCAGTAAAAGAGTGCAGAGAAGCTGGTATTCGAACGGTGATGATTACAGGTGATCATAAAGTGACTGCAATGGCGATTGCAGAACAATTAAGCATTTTACCACCAGGTGGACGCGTTGTTGAAGGGGTAGAACTCGCAACTATGGATGTAGAAGAATTAGAAAATGTTGTAGAAGATACGTATGTATTTGCTCGTGTATCACCAGAACATAAATTAAAAATTGTTAAGGCGTTGCAAAATAAAGGACATATAGTGGCGATGACAGGTGATGGAGTAAACGATGCTCCGGCTATAAAAACTGCGGATATTGGGATAGCGATGGGAATTACAGGGACAGATGTTGCAAAAGAAGCTTCTTCTCTCGTATTGCTGGACGATAATTTCGCTACGATAAAATCAGCAATTAAAGAAGGTAGAAATATATACGAGAACATACGTAAGTTTATTCGTTATTTATTAGCATCGAACGTTGGAGAAATTTTGGTCATGTTATTTGCAATGTTACTTGCACTACCGCTGCCGATGGTTCCAATTCAAATTTTATGGGTGAATTTAGTTACTGACGGTTTACCGGCGATGGCGTTAGGTTTGGATAAGGCCGAGGGAGACGTGATGAAGAGAACGCCGCGTCATCCGAAAGAAGGGGTATTTGCTAGAGGGCTTGCCTGGAAAATTATAAGTCGTGGCTTTCTAATTGGGGCAGTGACGCTAGTAGCATTTATTATTGCGTATAATCAACATCCAAATGAACTGAAATATGCACAAACTGTAGCGTTTGCAACATTGGTACTTGCTCAGCTGATTCATGTATTTGATTGCCGAAGTGAGCATTCTGTTTTCCACCGCAATCCGTTTGGAAATGTGTATTTAGTAGGAGCGGTTATCATTTCATTACTACTCATGCTAGTCGTTATATATTATCCACCGTTACAACCGATTTTTAGCACGATGCCAATACAAGCGAGAGATTGGTTGTTAATTGGAGGTTTATCGTCAATTCCGACCTTCTTATTAGTAGGCTCTTTATTAACAGGGAAAAAAGGGAAGAAGGAAAAGCCAATATTATATAAGAAGGGATTAAACTTGAAATAGTCAATGATATGAAAATGTGATATAATTTACAGAAGGTAGTAGAGCCTTGTCTCTATTACCTTTTTCATTGAGTTATTTCATGGCTTGGATGTGATAAAAAATGATTTGTAGTATGACAGGATTTGGAAGGTCGAAAGTAGAGAGTGATACTTTTCAAATTACAGTAGAAATGAAATCGGTGAACCATCGTTTTCTAGAGATGAGTATTCGACTACCGAAGCAAATGATGGTATTTGAAGACAAAATTCGTAAAATAATTGCACAGCAAGTTCGCCGTGGACGTATTGAAGTGTCTATTAGTATAGCGGGTGAAGGGCTTGTTGAAAGAAAATTAAGTGTGAATTGGTCGCTTCTTGAGCAGTACCAATCAATTATGGAAGATATAAAAGGAAAATTTCAATTACAAGATTCTATTACACTCGAGCAATTAATGGCAATGCCAGAAGTAACAGCGATTGAAGAGGTAGAAAACGTAAATGAACAATTTGAGAACAGTTTATATGAGGCTGTTCGCCAAGCTGCTCATATGTTAAAAACGATGAGAGATGGCGAAGGAGAACGATTACATAAAGATATAGCGTATCGCTTACAAGAGATTCACAATTGTGTAAATGCTATTATTCCGCATGCACCAATTGTTACACAAAAATATCGTGAACGATTAGAAAATCGCTTAAAGGAATTACATAATCAAGATCTAGATGAACAAAGATTGCTAACAGAAGTTGCAATCTTTGCTGAGCGTTGTGATATTCACGAAGAGTTAGTTCGTTTGCAAAGTCATTTAGAACAATTCCGTGAAACACTGCAGATTGAAGAGCCTGTTGGAAGGAAAATGGATTTCATCGTGCAAGAGATGCATAGAGAAATTAATACGATTGGTTCTAAGGCAAATGACTTAACAATTTCAAAATATGTTGTAGAAATGAAAAATAACCTTGAAAAAATTCGTGAACAAGTACAAAATATTGAGTAGCTTTCAAAAAATATATAAAGTTATACGTGGTGGAGAAATCGGATAGACTTACTAGGAGGCGCAAACTATGGCCATGCGGTTTTTAAATATTGGATACGGAAATATTGTATCTGCTCATCGAATTATTGCTATTGTAAGTCCGGAGTCAGCTCCTATTAAACGAACAGTACAGGAAGCACGCGAACATAATGCTTTGCTTGATGCTACGTATGGGAGAAAAACAAGGGCGGTTATTGTTATGGATGATGGGCATGTTGTATTAAGTCCAATTCAGCCAGAGACGATTGCACATCGTTTGAATAATAAAGAAGATTTAAGTGAGGAAGGGTAGGTTTTACATATTTATGAGAAGTAGAAGAGGATTGCTCATCGTTCTTTCAGGACCTTCTGGGGTTGGTAAAGGAACGGTTCGAAAAGAGCTGTTTAGTCATGAGGATACACGTTTTCAGTATTCCATTTCAGTAACGACACGTAAGCCGCGTGAAGGTGAAGTGGATGGTGTGGATTATTTCTTTAAAGAGAGAGAAGAATTTGAGGAAATGATTCGTAATGAAAAATTACTTGAGTGGGCTGAGTTCGTAGGTAATTATTACGGAACACCAATTGACTATGTTGAAAAAACATTACAAGAAGGAAAAGATGTATTCTTAGAAATTGAAGTGCAAGGAGCAATTCAAGTTAAGAAAGCTTTCCCAGAAGGTGTATTTATTTTCTTAGCACCTCCAAGTTTATCTGAACTAAAGAACCGAATTGTCGGTCGTGGTACAGAAACTGAAGATGTTATTGAAAATCGTTTAACGGTAGCGAAAGAAGAAATTGATATGATGGACGCTTACGACTACGTTGTAGAAAACGACCAAGTTGAACTAGCTTGTGAAAGAATTAAAGCAATTGTGGTTGGCGAACATTGCCGCCGCGAAAGAGTAGCAAAATATTATAAAGAAATGACGGAGGGTCTATAATTATGTTAAATCCATCAATTGATTCATTATTAACAAAAATCGATTCTAAATATACACTTGTAACAGTGGCTGCAAAACGTGCGCGCGAAATGCAACTTGCTAATAACTGTGTTGTAGAAAAACCAGTTTCTCATAAATGTGTAGGTAAAGCATTAGAAGAAATCGATATTGAAGCGTTAAGCTACGTACCAAGTGAAGATAAAGTAACTGAATAAGACTTTGTCTTCGACAATTTAAAACATAGACTTTATAATTTTCTATGTAACGGTAACAACCTATTTACAAGTAGGTTGTTATTTTTTTACGGTAGGGAAGAAATATTGATACTGATGAGCTGATAATCTTGTTTCAGTATGATAAGTTTGAAAAAGAAAGAGGACGAGCCATATGCTAAAAGGGAAAAAGATACTTTTATGTGTAACAGGAGGCATTGCGGTCTTTAAAGCGGCTGCGTTAACGAGTAAATTGACACAATCTGGTGCTATTGTAAAAGTAATGATGAGTGAGTCGGCAATGAAATTTGTTACACCTCTTACATTCCAAGCGCTTTCTCGCCATGATGTATATACGGATACATTCGATGAGAAAGACTCAGCTGTTATTGCTCATATCGATTTAGCAGATTGGGCAGATGTTGTACTTGTTGCACCTGCTACAGCCAATTGTATTGGAAAGTTAGCTAACGGTATTGCAGATGATATGATTACAACTACTTTGTTAGCTACTACAGCCCCAGTGTGGATTGCACCTGCTATGAATGTGCATATGTATGAAAATAAAATTGTTCAAAAAAATATGATGACGTTAAAAACGTTAGGGTATACATTTATTGAGCCCGGAGAAGGTTTTTTAGCGTGTGGTTATGTAGCGAAAGGAAGATTAGAAGAACCTGAAGCGATTATCGCACGGTTAGAAGAGGCTTTTTCAGAACAAAAACCATTACATGGAAAAAGAATATTAATAACTGCTGGTCCAACGCGTGAAAAGATTGATCCAGTTCGTTTTATGACCAATTTTTCTTCTGGAAAAATGGGATATGCGATTGCGGAAGTGGCAGCGAACTTAGGTGCTGACGTCATACTCGTTTCGGGACCGACAGCATTACATCCACCATTACATGTAACTACGGTGCAAGTGGAATCTGCGCAAGATATGTTAGAGGCGGTTATTCAACATTATGAAGACGTAGATGTTGTTATTAAAACAGCAGCAGTTGCAGATTATCGCCCGAAATACGTTCATGATAATAAAATGAAAAAGAAAAATGGCGATGCTGTAATTGAACTTGAGAGAACAGTAGATATTTTAAAAACGTTAGGTGAGATGAAGGACAAACAGTTACTTATCGGTTTTGCGGCTGAAACGACAAACGTAGAGGAATATGCAACGAAAAAGTTACGTGAGAAAAATGCGAATATGATTGTTGCAAACGACGTAAAGGCGCAAGGAGCTGGATTTGGTACAGATACGAACATTGTAACAATGTATAGAAAAGATGGAGAAGTTATAGAGTTGCCACTTTTAACGAAGAAAGAGGTTGCTCGTGAAATATTAAAGCAAATTGAAATGATGTTAGAAGATGATCGTCTATGAAATTTGCAAGTGTAATTGTTGATGTACCTGCACGTCAGACAGATCGACCATTTGATTATATTATCCCTAAAAAATGGGAAGATATTGTCCAGACAGGCATGCGTGTAGTAGTTCCGTTTGGCCCAAGGAAATTGCAAGGTTTTATTATTGGGATTAAAGATTCTGTTGAAGTAGAAAGTAAGAAGTTAAAGACAATCCATGAAATTTTAGATGTAACACCCGTTTTAAATGAAGAGTTGTTAAAGCTAGGGTATTGGCTTACAAGTGAAACGTTATGTTATATGATTTCAGCTTTTCAAGTTATGCTTCCAACGGCGATAAAAGCAACATATAAAAAACGTCTACAGCTTCGCAAACAAGAAGAAGTAGCACCTGAACTACTGTTTTTATTCCAGGACAGAGAAGCGATAGATTGGGAAGCGATTGAGACGCAACCACATCTATACCGCACGATTCAACAAGAAATTAAACATGGCACGATTGAAGTTGTTTATCAAGTAAAAGATAAAGTACAAAAGAAGAAACAAAGAGTCGTTCAACCGGAGTTGTCAGAAGATAAATTAGAATTAGCAGCATTTGAACTGAAAAGTAAAAAACAACAAGATGTCCTCTATTATTTTGTGGAAAATTATAAAAGTGTACCGTTGAAAGTAATAACAGAAGAGTTACAAATAACAGATGCTCCAATTAAAGCACTTGTTAAAAAGGGACTACTCTCAGAAAAGTATGTGGAAGTGTACCGAAATCCGTATGACGATGACGATTTTGAACAAACGAAACCATTCCCACTTACTGAGGAACAAAAGCAAGTTATTACACCGATTTTATCATCAATTACAAATGAAACTTACAATCCATTTTTACTATATGGTGTTACAGGAAGCGGAAAAACAGAAGTATATTTACAATCTATAGCAGCGGTGCTCGAGAAAGGAAAAGAAGCTATTGTACTTGTTCCTGAAATTGCACTAACGCCTCAGATGGTAGATCGTTTTAAAGGTAGATTTGGCTCACAAGTTGCAGTTCTTCATAGTGCGCTGTCTGTTGGAGAAAAATATGATGAATGGCGTAAGATTTTAAGAAAAGAAGTGAAAGTCGTAGTTGGTGCACGTTCAGCTGTATTTGCTCCTTTTGAAAATTTAGGGATTATTATTATTGATGAGGAACATGAATCGAGCTATAAGCAAGAAGATAATCCGAGGTATCATGCAAGGGATGTAGCTGTGTGGAGAGGACAATATCATAAATGCCCTATCGTTCTTGGTAGTGCAACACCGACGCTTGAATCGTTTGCAAGAGCGAAAAAAGGTGTGTATGAATTACTGACGATGGAAAAACGTATGAACGAACAAGCTTTACCGACAGTAGAGATTGTTGATATGCGTGAAGAACTTCGTGACGGGAATCGCTCCATGTTTTCAAAGGCGCTGCATGAAAAAATAGCAGATCGGTTAGAAAAGAAAGAACAAATGGTGCTCTTTTTAAATAGAAGAGGTCATTCTACATTTGTTATGTGCCGTGATTGCGGGTATGTTGTACAATGTCCGCATTGTGATATCTCGCTGACATATCATAAAATGAACCATCGTTTAAAATGCCATTATTGCAGTTACGAAGAAAATATGCCGACTGCGTGTCCTGCTTGTCAAAGTACATACATTCGTTTCTTTGGTACAGGTACGCAAAAGGTAGAAGAAGAAATTACAAAACTATTTCCAGAGGCACGAGTCATTCGAATGGATGTAGATACGACGAGTCGTAAAGGGATGCATGAGAAATTATTAAAGGCGTTCGGGGAAGAAAAAGCAGATATATTACTTGGAACACAAATGATTGCAAAAGGATTAGATTTTCCGAAAGTAACGCTTGTTGGTGTTTTAACTGCTGATACGATGCTTCATTTACCTGATTTCCGGGCGAGTGAAAAGACTTATCAGTTATTGACGCAAGTAAGTGGACGAGCAGGCCGACATGAATTGCCAGGGGAAGTTATCATTCAAACGTATACGCCAGAACATTATAGTATAGAGTTAGCAAAGAACCAACAATATGATGTGTTTTTTGACCAAGAAATGCAAATGAGGCGAACGAGACAATACCCACCTTATTACTATGTTGTACTTGTGACGGTATCTCATCCGGAATTATTAAAGGCAGTACAAGTGACGGAAAAAATTGTCGGTCATTTACGGACGCACTGTTCGCAGCAAACGATGGTGTTAGGACCGGTTGCTTCAGCAATTCCAAGGATAAAAGATAGATATCGTTATCAATGCATGATAAAATACAAACGGGAACCAAACTTAAAGAACGTGCTCAAAATGGTAAATGAACATTATCAAGCAGAAATGCAAAAAGAGCTACAAATCTCAATTGATTTTAATCCAACAATGTTAATGTAGCGGAGGGAAATATGGCAGTTTTAGAAATAGTAAAGCATCCAAATGAAGTGTTAGAAACACCGTGTGAAAGAGTAATTAACTTTGATAAAAAGTTAGTGAAATTGTTGAAAGATATGCATGAAACAATGTTAATTGCGGACGGAGTCGGTTTAGCTGCGCCTCAAGTAGGGGTAAGCTTGCAAGTGGCGGTAGTTGATATCGGTGATGATACTGGGAAAATTGAGTTAATCAATCCATCGATATTAGAAAAACGTGGTGAACAAGTAGGTCCCGAAGGCTGTTTAAGCTTCCCGGGACTTTATGGTGAAGTGGAACGTGCGGATTATATTAAAGTGCGTGCGCAAAATCGCAGAGGTAAAGTATTTTTATTAGAAGCAGAAGGGTTTTTAGCGCGTGCAATTCAACATGAAATCGATCATTTACACGGTGTGTTATTTACATCGAAAGTGACAAGATATTATGAGGAAAACGAATTAGAATAGGTATTAAAAGGAGCGGTTTTTAAATGATAAAAGTAGTATTTATGGGAACACCGGACTTTTCAGTGCCGGTGCTTCGTCGTCTTATTGAAGATGGCTATGATGTAATAGGTGTTGTGACGCAACCAGATCGTCCGGTAGGCAGAAAGAAAGTATTAACACCTACACCTGTTAAAGTGGAAGCAGAAAAACATGGTATTCCAGTGTTACAACCGTTAAGAATTCGTGAAAAAGACGAATATGAAAAAGTACTGGCATTAGAGCCGGATTTAATTGTAACAGCTGCGTTCGGTCAAATTGTACCAAATGAAATTTTAGAAGCACCGAAGTATGGATGTATTAACGTCCACGCTTCTTTACTTCCTGAACTTCGTGGTGGTGCACCAATCCATTATGCAATTATGGAAGGGAAAGAAAAAACAGGTATTACAATTATGTATATGGTAGAAAAATTGGATGCTGGTGATATTTTAACGCAAGTAGAAGTGGAAATTGAAGAGCGTGAAACGACAGGCTCGTTATTTGATAAGTTAAGTGAAGCAGGGGCACATCTTTTATCTAAAACAGTACCTTTACTAATTCAAGGTAAGTTAGAACCAATTAAACAAAGCGAGGAAGAAGTAACGTTTGCATATAATATAAAACGTGAGCAAGAGAAAATTGATTGGACAAAAACAGGTGAAGAAGTATACAATCACATTCGCGGATTGAATCCATGGCCAGTTGCTTATACAACTTTAGCAGGACAAGTTGTTAAAGTATGGTGGGGAGAAAAAGTACCTGTAACGAAATCAGCTGAAGCAGGTACGATTGTTGCAATTGAAGAAGATGGTTTCGTTGTAGCAACTGGTAATGAAACGGGTGTTAAAGTTACAGAATTGCAACCTTCTGGTAAAAAGCGTATGAGTTGTTCGCAATTTTTACGTGGCACAAAACCTGAAATTGGAACGAAGTTAGGAGAAAATGCATGAGACAAAATGTTCGTGAATTAGCTCTTGATGGTTTAATTCAAGTAGAAAAAAGTGGTGCATACAGTAACTTACTTTTAAATAATCTAATTGAAAAAAGTACAATTGATAGAAAAGATATTGGTTTATTAACTGAAATTGTATATGGAACAATTCAACGTCGTGACACATTAGATTATTATTTACAGCCTTTTTTAAAAAAGAAGGTTGAAGCGTGGGTAAGAGTATTGCTTCGCTTATCTTTATATCAAATGATTTATTTAGACCGAGTGCCCGAAAGAGCGGCTATTCATGAAGCAGTTGAGATTGCAAAGCGTCGCGGGCATAAAGGAATTGCTGGTATGGTGAACGGTGTATTACGTTCGATTCAAAGAGAAGGTGTACCTTCTGTAGATGAAATCAAAGATCCAGTAGAACGCTTGGCAATTGCAACAAGTCATCCAGTTTGGCTTGTCCAAGAATGGGCTTCAGAATATGGTTTAGAAACTGCTGAGAAAATGTGTGAAGTGAACATGTTACCGCCTGTACCAACAGCGCGTGTAAATGTTGATAAAATAACAGTAGAAGAAGCAATTACATTATTAGCTAGTGAAGGTATAGAAGCGAAGCGTGGCGATTTATCAGATGATGCAATTCAAATTGAAAAAGGAAATGTAGCGCACACAGATGCGTTTAAAAAAGGTTTTCTTTCTATTCAAGATGAAAGTTCTATGCTGGTAGCACGTGCCTTAGAACCAGATGAGGGAGATGTAGTTCTTGATAGTTGTGCTGCTCCAGGTGGAAAAACAACGCATATTGCAGAGCGATTAAAAGGAACTGGTCAAGTCATGTCCCTTGATTTACATGCGCACAAAGTACGTTTAATTAAACAACAAGCAGAGCGACTTGGTCTAGGAAATGTCGAAACAAAGGCATTAGATGCTAGAAAAGTACAAGAACACTTTGCAAATGAAACGTTTGATAAAATATTAGTAGATGCCCCATGTTCTGGATTTGGTGTAATTAGACGTAAGCCTGATATTAAGTTAGGTAAAGATAAAGGCGATAGTGAAAGATTATCGACGATTCAACTTGCAATACTAGAAAAAATCGCACCGTTATTAAAACAAGGTGGTCGCCTTGTTTATAGTACGTGTACAATTGAGAAAATAGAAAATGAACAAGTAATAGAACGATTTTTACAAGAGCATCCTGAGTTCGAGTGGGATACTACGATAAAAGAGCGTATGCCAGAAAAGCTAAGTCCGTATATTGATGAAGGTCAAGTACAAATTTTACCGCATTATTTTGCAACAGATGGCTTTTATATTGCTTGTTTAAGGAAGAAGGTGTAGCATCGTGGAAACGACTGTGAGAAAACAAAAGAAAAATTTAGAAACGAAAAAACCATCAATTTACTCTTTACAACTTCATGAAATGCAAGATTGGTTAAAGGAGCAAGGAGAACCAAAGTTCCGTGCTGGACAAATTTTTGATTGGTTATATAAAAAACGTGTAAAAAATTATGAGGATATGTCAAACCTTTCTAAAGGATTGCGTGAAAAATTGTCGAATTCCTTTGATATTACTACTTTAAATACGTTAGTAAAACAAACGTCTTCGGATGGAACAATTAAATTCTTATTCCAATTATATGATGGATATTCTATTGAAACGGTATTAATGCGACATGAATATGGAAATTCCATTTGTGTAACAACACAAGTAGGTTGTCGTATTGGGTGTACGTTCTGTGCTTCAACGCTTGGCGGTTTAAAGCGAAACTTAGAAGCTGGAGAAATTGTAGCACAAGTAGTAGAAGTGCAACGTGCACTTGATGAATCAGAAGAACGTGTAAGTTCTCTTGTCGTTATGGGAATTGGAGAACCATTTGATAACTACGATAATTTAATGGGATTCTTACGCATCATTAACCATGAAAAAGGACTTCATATTGGTGCGAGACATATGACAGTTTCGACAAGTGGAATCATCCCGAAAATTTATAAGTTCGCTGAAGAAGATTTACAAATTAATTTTGCGATTTCACTGCATGCTCCAAACTCAGAATTACGTTCAAAATTAATGCCGATTAACCGTGCTTATAAGCTACCAGATTTGATGGAAGCTATTAAATACTATGTAAATAGAACAGGGCGTCGTATTACTTTTGAATATGGACTATTTGGAGGCGAAAATGACCAAGTTGAGCACGCTGAAGAGCTTGCTGCGCTCTTGAAAGGTGTAAAATGTCATGTGAACTTAATTCCGGTAAACTACGTACCTGAACGTGATTATGTACGTACGCCACGTGAACAAATTTTCTTATTTGAAAAAACGTTAAAAGATCGTGGAGTAAATGTAACGATTCGCCGTGAACAAGGTCATGATATTGATGCAGCCTGCGGTCAGTTGCGTGCGAAGGAGCGCAAAGAAGAGACGAGGTGACGAGATGAAAGCCGTGTTTCTATCAGATAAAGGAAAAGTTCGTCAACATAATGAAGATAGTGCAGGAGTTTTTCACAATTTAGATGGAAATATTTTAGCGGTAGTAGCAGATGGAATGGGAGGTCATCGAGCTGGTGATGTAGCTAGCTCGATGACCATTCAATTATTCCATGATTATTGGAAGCAAACGCATAATATGAACGAGCCAAAAAAAGTAGAAGAGTGGTTACATACTAGCGTTGGGATTATTAATGAGCGTATATATGAATACTCTAAGCAACATGTAGAATGTAACGGGATGGGAACAACACTTATAATAGCGATTTGTACACCAAATTTTGTGACGATAGGTCATATAGGAGATAGTCGTTGTTATATGGTATCAGAGGGGGAAATCTCGCTTGTAACGGAAGATCACTCACTTGTCAATGAACTTGTGAGACATGGTGAAATTTCAAAAGAAGACGCAGAATATCACCCGAAAAAGAATGTTTTGTTAAGGGCATTAGGAACAGAAGAGAAAGTCGGATTAGATGTGAAAACATTAGTGCTAGAGGAAGATGATCAGTTACTTCTTTGCTCTGATGGACTATCTAACAAAGTTTCTATTGCTGATATGCAACAAGTTTTACAGTTAAATGAACAGCTAGAAACTAAGGGACAACGTCTCATTCAATTGGCGAATGATCGTGGCGGGGAAGATAATATCACCCTTGTTCTCATTGATTATGCGGGTTCGACAAACGAAAGTAGGTGAAGTGCAACGTGCTGATTGGAAAACGCTTAAATGACCGTTATAAGCTACTGAAAATGATTGGTGGCGGTGGAATGGCCAATGTGTATTTAGCTCATGATGATATACTAGGCCGAGATGTAGCGGTGAAAATATTAAGACTCGACTATTCAAATAACGAAGAGTTTATTAAACGTTTCCATCGAGAAGCGCAGTCTGTTACAACGTTGTCGCATCCAAATATTGTGAATATGTATGATGTCGGAGAAGAAGATGGTATATATTATCTTGTAATGGAGTATGTACCAGGACAAACATTGAAGCAATACATAATTGAGAGAGGGATGTTACCGATAGGAGAAGCTCTTGATATTATGGAGCAGTTAACATCCGCCATGGCACATGCCCATCATTTTGAAATTGTGCACCGCGATATTAAACCGCACAATATTTTAATTCGAGCTGATGGAGTAATAAAAGTAACAGATTTTGGAATTGCGACAGCTACAAGTGCAACAACAATTACACATACAAATTCAGTACTCGGTTCGGTGCATTATTTATCACCAGAACAAGCGCGCGGCGGGATAGCAAATAAACAATCAGATATTTATTCCCTAGGGATTGTTATGTTTGAGTTGTTAACAGGAAGACAACCGTTTTCTGGTGAATCTGCTGTTGCTATAGCTTTAAAACATTTACAAAGTGAAATTCCGTCTCCGAGAAGATGGAATGAACATATTCCGCAAAGTGTCGAAAATATTATATTAAAGGCAACTGCGAAAGATCCGTTTCATCGATATCAATCTGCCAATGCGATGAAACGAGATATTGAAACTGCGCTATATCCAGAGAGGATAAATGAGCAGCCATTTTACATACCGGAAGATATGGAAGCGACAAAAGCGATTCCGATTATTCAACAAGAACAATTATTCGAAAATGTTACTGATGAAACAATTGTTTTAACAGGAAGTAAAGTGGATGAACAGACAAGAAAAGAAGAAACGGATTTAAATAAGAAGAAAAAACGAAGTAATAAATGGCTCAAAATCTTAATTACAACATTTTTACTTTTAGCGATCGGAATAACGTTAGCCCTTACTGTTATTCCAGGATTCTTTATTCCAAAAGATGTAAAAGTCCCTGATGTGTCTGGTATGAAATATACGACTGCAGTAAATACATTAGTTGAAAAGGGTTTTGAGGTTACGGAACCTAATATTGTATATACAGATGATGTAGAGGTCGGTGGTGTTCTAAAAACAGACCCCGCGGCCGGAAGAGTCGTGAAAGAGAACTCTAAAATTACTATCTATCAATCGGGTGGGAAAAAGAAAAATAAGATGAGTGATCTCACAGGAAAAGATTTTGAGAGCATAAGGTCTGAATTAGAAGAAAAATATAAACAAGTTACAATAAATTATATTGAAAATGATAGACCAAAAGGTGAAATCGTTGAGCAAATTCCGACGCCGGATCAAATGGTAGTAGAGGCGGAACAAGACTTGAAAATTTGGGTAAGTAAGGGTCCATATCAAATTAGACCAGGTGACTTTTCAGGATGGACTGAAAATAGTGTCAATGGTTATTTGAATGAGAGGAAACTAACTCCAGATATAAAACGAGAGTATTCTGATACTGTTGATAAAGGACTTGTAATTTCGCAATCTCCAAAACCAGGAACGCCGTTAAAAGAAGGAGATAAAGTGACGATTGTCATCTCAGAAGGTCCTAAGCCGAAAGTAACGAAAACAGTGAAAGTAGATAATATTTCTATTCCGTATGAGTCTTCTATAATAGGTGAGAAAAAACCGCAAACGATAGAAATTTATAAAGAAGATATGCAACAAAAAATGGATAGACCAATTGAAACTAGAACAATTTCAGAGTCGGCAACTATTTCATTAGAATTTGTAATTCAAGAAGGTACAAAAGGACATTATAAAATTGTACGAGATGGTGTAACGATTATTGACAAAGAAGTACCATATCCAACTCAATAATAATGAATTCCATTTTCTTTTTAGAGAGAATGGAATGTATTACTTCTGCCTGTTATGCTGTCTACATATAGTGGACTGTATAACAGGCAAAAATATATGATTCAAAAAGATATAAAAGTGATACTGTTATAAATAATATTTTAAATTTGATGGTAGATTAAATATATTAATGTGTATATATGACGGGTTTTGAAATCTTTATTTAAAGAATGATAATCCATTCAATATGAATTACAGCTTCACTTTATACAGAATAAAGGAGAATTATATGCCAGAAGGAAAAATTGTAAAAGCTCTAAGTGGATTTTATTATGTGCAGCATGAAGAAGGGATTACACAATGTCGCGGGCGTGGTGTATTTAGAAAAAATAAAATTACACCACTGGTAGGAGACCAAGTTGTTTTTCAGGCTGATAATCCAAGTGAAGGATACGTGCTTGAAGTATTTGATCGAAAAAATGAACTTGTCAGGCCTCCTATTGCTAATGTTGATCAAGCAATTCTTGTTTTTTCAGCAGTAGAACCAGATTTTAATCCGGGACTGTTAGATCGATTTTTAGTGCTGATTGAATATCATAACATTAAGCCGATTATTTGCATTAGTAAGATGGATTTAGTGGATGAAAAAATGAGAGAGACTGTTGAATCTTATGCAAATGACTATCGTGAGATGGGATATGATGTATTATTTACTTCTATAAATACATCGGAAAGTATTGATATTTTAAAACCGTTCTTAGAAGGTTGTGTTTCCGTTGTTGCGGGACAATCTGGTGTTGGAAAATCTTCTATGCTTAACGTCTTACGTCCAGAATTAGAACTGAAAACGAATGATATTTCCTCACATTTAGGACGCGGGAAACATACGACAAGACACGTAGAATTAATTGCGATTGGAAGCGGACTAGTTGCAGATACACCTGGTTTTAGTTCACTCGATTTCATAGATATAGAGGTAGAAGATCTTACATATTGTTTTCCAGAGTTGAAAGAAGCGAGCCAATACTGTAAATTTAGAGGGTGTACACATCTTTCTGAACCGAAATGCGCTGTGAAGGCTGCGGTTGAAGAGGGGAAGATTACAGAATATCGTTATAAGAATTACAAACAATTTGTAGAAGAAATTAGAGAGAGAAAGCCGAGGTATTAGTTATGATTAAAATTGCACCATCGATCTTATCAGCAGATTTTTCAAAATTAGGGGAAGAGATTAAAGATGTAGAAAAAGGCGGAGCGGATTACATTCACGTCGATGTAATGGATGGACATTTCGTACCAAATATTACGATTGGACCATTAATTGTAGAAGCAATTCGTCCGATCACATCGTTACCGTTAGATGTACATTTAATGATTGAAAATCCTGATAACTATATCCCGACTTTCGCAAAAGCGGGAGCGGATATTATTACTGTTCATGTAGAGGCGTGCCCTCATTTACATCGTACAATTCAGTTAATTAAATCTCATGGCATTAAAGCAGGAGTTGTATTAAATCCGCATACGCCAGTTTCAGTGATTGAGCATGTATTAGAAGATATTGATATGGTATTACTTATGACAGTAAACCCTGGATTTGGTGGGCAGAAATTTATCCATTCTGTATTACCGAAAATTAAACAAGTTGCAGAAATGGTTAAAGAGCGCAATCTAGAAGTAGAAATTGAAGTTGATGGTGGTGTAAACGCTGAAACAGCAAGACTTTGTGTAGAAGCAGGAGCAAATGTACTTGTAGCTGGGTCAGCAGTATACAATCAAAAAGACCGCGGTGAAGCAATTCGTGTCATTCGTGGATAATGAATGAACGAGTCTTTATCCCAGTGAATCTTCTAGTGTAGTAAGTTTTCACTATTTATAAAGGATAGAGAAAAAATATGTAAAAAGGCAATCTACCGAATGGCAGATTGCCTTTTTACAATAGAAGGGGAAGGAAACATGATTATTCATATTTTAGCGGGAGGACCTGCGGAATATTGTGCAGATTTTTCTCCATATGAAAATGAGAAAGTAGTGTGGGCGGCAGTTGATAGAGGAGTATATCGTTTATTAAAAAGAGGTATTATTCCTGCTGTTGCGTTTGGAGATTATGACTCGGTTACTGAAGAAGAATTAGCATGGATGGGGCAACAAACAAATGATTTACATATTGTTCCTCGTGAAAAAGATCAAACGGATTTAGAAATTGCGATTAACTGGGCGTTAGAACAAAAGCCGGCACTCATTCGTATTTTTGGTGCTACTGGCGGAAGACTTGATCACGGTTTAGCGAATATACAAATGCTTTTAAAAGGATTAGAAGTAGGAATAGAGATGTGTATTGTAGACAATCAAAATGAAATAAGTGTAAAAAGAGTGGGTACACATATAATTGAAGAAAATAAAAATTTCCCTTATGTATCTTTTGTGCCTGTTACTGAAATAGTGGAAGGGATTACATTACTTGGTTTTAAATATCCTCTAACGAATAAAAAAATAGAGTGGGGATCAACACTTTGTATTAGTAATGAACTCGTTGAGGAAAAAGGTACTTTTTCATTTACTTCTGGCATATTAATGGTGATAAGAAGCACTGATTAAAGAAACAATTTTGCTCCTTACATCATATAGTGACCAAGTGGAGTAATGGGGATTAGGAGGGAAACCATGAGATTTTATACAATTAAGTTACCTAAATTTCTTGGTGGAATTGTTCGTGCCATGTTAAATACCTTCAAAAAAGATTAAAAAAAGCACCTATTACCGGTGCTTTTTCCATTGGTATAGTAAAAAAAGAGCCTAGAGGCTCTTTTTTTTATTATTAAACACGTTCGATTTTGCCAGATTTTAATGCTCTAGCAGAAACGTAAACACGTTGAACTTTTCCGTCGATGCGTACGCGAACTTTTTGAAGGTTAGCGCCCCACTTACGTTTTGTAGCGTTCATTGCGTGAGAACGAGAGTTACCAGAACGAGCTTTTCTTCCAGTAATAGCACAAACACGAGCCATTTATATTTCCCTCCCTTGATACCTTACCATACGTAATTTTTCAATGTTAGTCTTTTATGCGATGCTAAAAACACTACTATAATTTAACACAACTAAAAAGAGAATGCAACACTGTAGAAAAAAGAAATCAAGAAAAATTACTTGACACTATATGTCAATGAAGAAAAGTTGAAATCAAGAAAAATTGCTTGACATATTATAGTGATACATGTTGTATAATAACAATGGACTATTTTGCTCATCATAAAAAAGTGTAGTTTTCAACATAAAATATGAGAGTGAAAAAGAAAGAACGATGGAATTTTCTTTAAAAAGATTATATGATAGTAACTAAAGTAGTCTAACTCACTTTCACCATTTATGAAGGGGGAAAACGAGATGTCAATTGAAATTAAAACGAAGTACGGTCAAATTGATATTAGTACAGATGTAATTGCAACAATTGCTGGAGGTGCCGCGGTAGATTGCTACGGTATCGTAGGTATGGCATCAAAAAATCAGTTAAAAGATGGATTAACAGACATTTTACGAAAAGAAAATTTCACTAGAGGTGTTATTGTTCGTAAAGATGAAGATGAAGTACATATTGATATGTATATTATTGTGAGCTATGGTACGAAAATTTCAGAAGTAGCACATAACGTGCAGACGAAAGTGAAATATACATTAGATCAAACTGTAGGACTAGCAGTAGATTCTGTAAACATCTACGTACAAGGAGTTAAAGTAATAAACTTGTAATGTGCATTAAGGAGGAAAATCTGTGTCAATTCAAAAAATTGATGGAAAACGTTTATCACAAATGATCATTCAAGGAGCGAATAATTTAACAAATAATGTTCAGCTTGTTGATGCATTAAACGTATTTCCAGTTCCAGATGGCGATACCGGTACAAACATGAACTTATCTATGACTTCAGGCGCACGTGAAGTGAAAGCAAATCCTTCACAACATGCTGGTAAAGTCGGCGTAAGTTTAGCCAAAGGATTATTAATGGGAGCTCGTGGTAACTCTGGAGTTATTTTATCTCAGTTGTTCCGTGGTTTCTCGAAATCCATTGAACAAAAAGAAGAATTAACAACAGTTGATTTTGCTGCAGCTTTAGAAGCTGGAGTAGAGGCGGCTTACAAAGCGGTTATGAAACCGATTGAAGGAACGATTTTAACGGTTGCAAGAGAAACGGGTAAATATGCAGTAACAGTTGCGAAAAAACAGCGCGACTTTGTTTTGTTTATGGAAGACGTTGTGAAAGAAGCAAATGCATCGTTAAATCGTACGCCAGATTTATTACCTGTATTAAAACAAGTTGGCGTTGTAGATAGCGGTGGTAAAGGTCTTGTAGTAGTTTACGAAGGGTTTTTAGCTGACTTAAAAGGAGAAACGATTTCTTCTGATGCACCTGCCCAACCATCTATGAATGAAATGGTACGCGCAGAACATCACCGTAGTGTACAAAGCCAATTGAGTACAGAAGATATTAAGTATGGATATTGTACGGAGTTCATGGTGAAATTAGAAGCTGATAAAGTGAAAGAACATAATTTCTCTGAACAAAAATTCCGTGAAGATATTAGTGTGTATGGTGATTCACTACTAGTTGTATCTGATGATGAAATTGTAAAAGTTCATATTCATGCAGAGCATCCTGGAGACGCTATGAACTACGGACAACGTTACGGTAGTTTAATCAAGATTAAAGTAGAGAATATGCGTGAACAGCATACTGCTTTATTAGATGAGCCTGCTATGATGCCTGAGCCAACTAGCCAGCCTAAAGAGAAACAACCATATGGTATCGTAACTGTAGCTATGGGATCTGGTATTAAAACTTTATTTGAAAGCATTGGCGCGACGAAAGTTATCGAAGGTGGCCAAACGATGAATCCAAGTACTGAGGATATCGTGAAGGCGATTGAAGAAGCAAACGCTGAAAAAATCATTATTTTACCGAACAACGGGAATATCGTAATGGCAGCAGAACAAGCAGCGTCAGTTGTGGATCAAGAAGTGATTGTAGTTCGTTCAAAAACAGTTCCTCAAGGTATGGCTGCAATGTTAGCATTTAATCCAGTTGGAACGCTAGAGGAAAATGAAGAAAACATGAAAGAAGCTTTATCTCATGTGAAAACAGGTCAAATTACGTATGCTGTACGTGATACGGAAATTGATGGTGTGGCAATTCAAAAAGATGATTTCATGTGTATCGCAGATGGAAAAATCGTATCAACAAATGCTGAAAAAGTAGGAGCTGCGAAGCAATTACTGGAAGCACTAATTGATGAAGATTCTGAAATCGTAACGATTCTACAAGGTGAAGATGCAACTGATGAAGAAGTAGCTGAATTAGTTGAGTTTGTAGAAGAGAATTTTGAAGATGCAGAAGTAGAAGTACATGCTGGAAACCAACCGGTGTATTCTTTCATCTTCTCTGTAGAATAAGAAAAAAATTCGTTTTGAAAATAAATGGATTACTTACTTGCTAATGGATAATAAGTAGTAATATGAAGTTTATTACTAGTTTTTATTCAAAAGGCTAGCATATTGAAGATAAAAAAGAGCCTTGCTGCTAATAGTGAGGCTCTTTTCTTTCGTGTTGTTTATGAGGGATTTGAGTAGTTTCTCTTAGAATGCCTATGATAGAATATATATGGTGAAAGAGAGCGATTACAGATGTCAATCATGTTAATGGATAATGAATCAAAAAATAATGTGACGGAGCGTGAGAATCTTGAATGAAGTTGTACAAGTTCCTGTTACGGATGTAAAGGGAATCGGAGGAGAAACATCTGAATTACTACACGAGATGGGAATTTATACAGTTTCTCATCTATTAGAACATTTTCCGTACCGTTATGAAGACTATGCGATGAAAGATCTTGCAGAAGTAAAGCATGATGAACGTGTAACAGTTGAGGGAAAAGTTCATAGTGCTCCTTTACTGCAATATTACGGGAAGAAGAAGTCGCGTCTTACGGTTCGTGTCCTCGTAGGTCGTTATTTAATTACAGCTGTATGTTTTAATAGGCCGTACTATAAGCAGAAGTTAAATTTAGATGAAACGGTAACGATTACTGGAAAATGGGACCAGCATCGTCAAACGATTGCGGTATCAGAACTTCATTTTGGACCGGTTGTACGTCAACAAGAAGTGGAGCCTGTGTACTCAGTGAAAGGGAAACTTACAGTAAAACAGATGCGCCGTTTTATTGCACAAGCGTTAAAGGAGTATGGAGACTCTATAGTTGAAGTGTTACCAGATGGATTGCTAAGTCGGTATAAATTACTGCCACGTTATGAAGCGCTTCGGGCTTTGCATTTTCCATCGGGGCAGGAAGACTTGAAGCAAGCGCGTCGCCGGTTTGTATATGAAGAGTTTTTCTTATTTCAGTTGAAAATGCAAACGTTACGAAAAATGGAGAGGGAAAATTCGAAAGGGACGAAAAAAGAAATTCCTTCAGAAGAATTGCAAGAGTTTATCGATGCACTTCCGTTTCCATTAACTGGTGCGCAAAGCCGAGTTGTAGATGAAATTATGAAAGATATGACATCTCCTTATCGAATGAATCGTCTGTTGCAAGGTGATGTAGGTTCTGGTAAAACGGTGGTCGCTGCAATTGGTCTTTATGCAGCGAAATTAGCGCATTATCAAGGTGCTTTAATGGTTCCAACAGAAATTTTAGCAGAACAACATTATCAATCGCTCGCAGAGACGTTCTCGCACTTTGGTATGAAGGTTGAATTGTTAACAAGTTCAGTTAAAGGTGTGAGACGCCGAGAGATTTTGGCAAAATTAGAACAAGGAGAAATAGATATCCTTGTTGGAACACATGCTTTAATTCAAGATGAAGTTATCTTTCATAGGTTAGGTCTCGTGATTACTGATGAACAACATCGATTTGGCGTAGCGCAGCGACGAGTTTTACGTGAGAAAGGTGAAAGTCCAGACGTATTATTTATGACAGCGACCCCGATTCCACGTACGTTAGCAATTACTGCATTTGGAGAGATGGATGTTTCTATAATCGATGAGATGCCAGCTGGTAGAAAGGTAATTGAAACATACTGGGCAAAACATGACATGTTAGATCGTGTTCTCGGTTTTGTAGAGAAAGAGATAAAAAAAGGAAGACAAGCATATGTTATTTGTCCTCTAATTGAAGAATCTGAGAAACTTGATGTACAAAATGCAATCGACTTACATAGTATGCTGACTCATCATTATCAGGGGAAATGCCAAGTCGGATTAATGCATGGAAGATTATCATCTCAAGAAAAAGAAGAGATAATGGGGCAATTTAGTGAAAATAAAGTGCAAATTCTTGTGTCGACAACAGTTGTTGAGGTGGGTGTGAACGTACCGAATGCGACTGTAATGGTTATTTATGATGCAGAGCGTTTCGGTTTATCACAGCTTCATCAGCTAAGAGGACGTGTTGGGCGTGGTAGTGAACAATCGTATTGTTTATTAATAGCAGACCCTAAATCAGAAACAGGAAAAGAAAGAATGCGCATAATGACTGAAACAAATGATGGATTTGTATTGTCAGAAAAGGATTTAGAATTACGAGGTCCTGGAGATTTCTTTGGGAGTAAGCAAAGTGGTTTACCAGAATTCAAGGTTGCTGATATGGTACATGATTATCGGGCGCTAGAAACAGCTAGACAAGATGCGGCGTTACTAGTAGATTCAGAAGCGTTTTGGCATAATGATCAATATGCGTCGTTGCGTACGTATCTTGACGGGACAGGTGTGTTCCAGGGAGAGAAGCTCGATTAAAGGGAGGCAACAAAAGTTTTTGTTGCATTCTACTTTTAATGATTATATACTACTGTTAGTACCTAGTCATAAAAATGGATGGTGCGGTATGAAAAAAAGAAGAAGTAAAAAAGAAAGACAAGAATTATTACAACAAACGATAGAAACGAATCCTTTTATTACGGATGAAGATTTAGCAGAAAAATTTCAAGTGAGTATACAAACCGTACGTCTTGATCGTATGGAATTATCTATTCCTGAATTAAGAGAAAGAATTAAACATGTAGCTACAAAGCAACATGAAGAAGATGTGAAATCTTTACCGTTAGAAGAGGTTGTCGGAGAAATTATTGATATAGAATTAGATAGACATGCGATTTCTATTTTTGAAGTGAAGGTAGAACACGTATTTAAAAGAAATCAAATTGCCCGTGGGCATCATTTGTTTGCACAAGCAAACTCACTAGCTGTTGCAGTTATTGATGAAGAATTAGCTTTAACTGCAAAGTCTACCATTCGATACATTCGTCCTGTAAAATTAGGAGAGCGTGTTGTTGCAAAAGCGCGCGTGGAAGATGTAGAGAATGATAAAGGGCGGACGGTTGTCAAAGTGCGTAGCTTTGTTGGAGAAGAACTTGTTTTTACAGGCACTTTTGAAATGTATCGATCTAGTAATTATAGTGAGGAAGGTAACAACTTATGAAAATCGCAATAGATGCAATGGGCGGCGATCGTGCTCCAAAGGCTGTCGTACTAGGAGCAATGAAAGCTATTAAGGAATATTCTGATTTACATATTACGTTAGTGGGGAAAGAAGAGGAAATTCGTCAATACTTAACGAGTGAAGAACGAATTACTATACTTCATACAGACGAAAAAATTGAATCGACAGATGAACCAGTAAGAGCGGTTCGTCGAAAAAAACAAGCTTCAATGGTACTTGCGGCGCAGCAAGTGAAAGACGGTGTAGCGGATGCTTGTATATCAGCTGGTAGTACAGGAGCTTTAATGGCGGCTGGATTGTTTGTTGTAGGTCGTATGGAAGGAATTGAGCGACCAGCTTTATCCCCTACAATGCCAACTGTTGATGGAGAAGGTTTTGTTATGTTAGATGTTGGAGCGAACGTTGATGCAAAACCGATTCATTTATATCAATATGCAGTAATGGGATCTGTATATGCTGAGAAAGTAAGAGGAATTAAAAATCCTCGCGTTGGACTTTTAAACGTTGGAACAGAAGATGGTAAAGGTAACGAGCTTTCAAAACAAGTCTTTGCAATGCTTAAAGATGCCCCAATTAATTTCGTTGGGAACGTTGAATCAAGAGATTTATTGCAAGGTGTAGCAGATGTTGTTGTATGTGATGGTTTTACAGGGAATGTAGCACTGAAATCATTAGAAGGAACAGCACTTGCATTATTCTCTATGTTAAAAGAGCAGTTAATGAGTTCGTTTACGAGCAAATTAGCAGCAGCGGTATTAAAGCCAAAACTTATGGTATTAAAAGATAAAATGGATTATTCGGAGTATGGAGGAGCGGCATTATTTGGATTGAAGGCTCCTGTCATTAAGGCTCACGGTTCTTCCAATGACCAATCGATATTTAGTGCGATTCGTCAAACGAGAGAAATGGTAGCGAAAGAAGTTATTCCTACTATTTCAAGCGTAATGGAGAAAGAGCCACTCCAATAAGAGGAGGATTTGAAATGGGAAAACTAGCATTTCTTTTTCCGGGCCAAGGTTCACAGGCAGTTGGAATGGGTAAACAGTTAGCAGAGAATAATAAAGAGGTTGCAAATGTATTTGCAAAAGCAGATGAGGTGTTGCAAGACTCACTTTCAGAAGTGATTTTTGAAGGGCCGCAGGAAAAGCTTACGTTAACAACAAATGCGCAACCTGCTTTATTAACGACGAGTTTTGCTATTTTGACAGCTTTAAAAGAGTATGATATTACACCAGACTTTGTCGCAGGGCATAGTTTAGGTGAGTATAGCGCTCTTGTAGCAGCGGGTGCATTAACTTTTGAGGATGCAGTATATGCTGTAAGGAAACGTGGGGAATATATGGAAGAAGCTGTTCCTGGCGGAGAAGGTGCAATGGCGGCTATTTTAGGTGCTGATCCACATATGCTGAAACAAGTTACAGAAGAAGTAACAAGTGAAGGATATGCAGTACAAATTGCTAATATGAATAGTACGAAGCAAATTGTGATTTCTGGAACAAAGCAAGGAGTCGAGATTGCTTCTCAAAGAGCGAAAGAAAATGGTGCAAAGAGAGCAATTCCGCTTAAAGTAAGTGGACCGTTTCACTCTGCGCTTATGAAGCCAGCGGCGGAGAAATTCCAAAGTGTCTTAAATGAAATTACAATTCAAGATACGAATATTCCGGTAATCGCAAATGTAACAGCAGACGTTATTACAAGTGGTGCACATATTCAAGAAAAGTTAATCGAGCAGCTCTATTCGCCTGTCTTATGGTATCCATCCATTGAATATATGGTGAGTCAAGGGGTAGATACATTTATTGAGATTGGACCTGGGAAAGTACTTGCTGGACTTATGAAGTCAATTGATTCATCAGTGAAAGCATACGCGATATACGATGAAGAGACATTACAAGATACCATTTCGAATTTGAGAGGAGAAAGTTGATGTTAAAAGGGAAAGTAGCATTAGTAACGGGTGCTTCACGTGGAATTGGTCGTGCAATTGCGATTGATTTAGCAAAACAAGGGGCAAATGTTGTAGTAAATTATGCTGGTAACGAGCAAAAGGCAAATGAAGTAGTTGATGAAATAAAGAAATTAGGTTCGGATGCAATTGCAGTAAGAGCAGATGTTGCAAATGCTGAAGACGTTACAAATATGGTGAAACAAACTGTAGATGTATTTGGACAAGTTGATATTCTTGTAAATAATGCAGGTGTAACAAAAGATAATTTATTAATGCGTATGAAAGAAGAAGAATGGGATACAGTTATTAATACAAACCTAAAAGGTGTATTCTTATGTACAAAGGCAGTATCTCGATATATGATGCGTCAACGTCATGGACGTATTGTAAATATCGCTTCTGTTGTCGGAGTAACGGGAAACCCAGGACAAGCAAACTATGTTGCTGCTAAAGCGGGTGTAATCGGATTAACAAAAACATCAGCAAAAGAGCTAGCAAGCCGCAATATTACTGTAAATGCAATTGCTCCTGGATTTATTGCGACAGATATGACAGACGTATTAGATGAAAATATAAAAGCTGAAATGTTAAAATTAATTCCTGCGGCTCAGTTTGGTGAAGCGCAAGATATCGCAAATGCTGTAACGTTTTTTGCTTCTGATCAAAGCAAATATATTACAGGTCAAACGTTAAATGTTGATGGCGGTATGGTAATGTAATAAAAGAATCGATTTCAGCTAGTTTTTTTGGACAATATTTAATATAATATTTGAGGGGAGGTGAATGGAATGGCAGATGTTTTAGAGCGTGTAACAAAAATTATCGTTGATCGTTTAGGAGTAGAAGAAACAGAAGTAGTACCAGCTGCAAGCTTCAAGGAAGATTTAGGAGCAGACTCCCTAGATGTAGTAGAACTTGTAATGCAATTAGAAGACGAATTCGAAATGGAAATTTCTGATGAAGATGCTGAAAAGATTGCTACTGTTGGCGATGCTGTGACTTACATAGAGAGTCATCTATAATGCTTGAATGAAGTCCCGTTTTTTAGCGGGGCTTCTCGGCTTATATCTGGAGGGACCTATGCCGTACCGTAAATATAGAGAAAAAAAATACGAAACAAAATATCGTGAAGCGTTTAAAGTATTTCAAGAAAAAATAGGTATTACGTTTACAGATGAAAAATTATTGATTCAAGCATTTACGCATTCATCGTATGTGAATGAGCATCGAAAAAAACCGCATGAAGATAATGAGCGTCTCGAATTCCTTGGAGATGCAGTATTGGAACTTACTGTATCGCAGTATCTGTTTCAAAAATATCCGACAATGAGCGAAGGAGAGTTAACAAAACTACGTGCAGCTATTGTATGTGAACCATCTCTTGTTCGTTTTGCAAACGAGTTGTCATTTGGTAGCCTAGTTTTATTAGGAAAAGGTGAGGAAATGACAGGCGGACGTGAACGACCAGCTTTATTAGCGGATGTCTTTGAAGCGTTTATTGGTGCCCTTTATCTTGATCAAGGGCTAGAAACAGTATGGGGCTTCTTAAAAGAAATTGTATACCCTAAAATTAATGAAGGTGCTTTTTCTCATGTGATGGATTATAAGAGTCAATTACAAGAGTTGATTCAGCGTGATGGTAGTGGCAATATTGAGTATCAAATTTTGCAAGAAAAAGGACCGGCTCACAATCGAGAATTTGTGTCACGTGTTACGTTAAATAACGTGGCCTTAGGTCTTGGTAGTGGCAAGTCGAAAAAAGAAGCAGAGCAACAAGCTGCTGCAGAAGCGTTGAAAAAGTTAAAAGAACAACTATAAGGAATCCCCCTTTGAATGAGGGGGATTCCTTGTGCATAGAATGAAACTTTCTTTTCGTTTATAAATGTAAGGAAATGAAATCCGTATAATCGTTTGTTTTTGTATAAACAACATTTATAGCAACGGAGAATAGGAGGAAGGCCTTTCGTGTTTTTAAAAAGATTAGAAATAGCAGGATTTAAGTCTTTTGCTGAGCGTGTATCTGTCGATTTTGTCCCAGGTGTAACGTCTGTAGTAGGACCTAATGGAAGCGGGAAAAGTAATATTACTGATGCCATTCGTTGGGTACTTGGTGAACAATCGGCAAAATCATTACGTGGTGCAAAGATGGAAGATATTATTTTTGCAGGTAGTGATACGAGAAGAGCGGTTAATGTTGCTGAAGTAACATTAACTTTAAATAATGAAGATCAACGTTTACCGATTGAATATAATGAGGTGTGTGTAACGCGTCGTGTATCTCGTTCTGGTGATAGTGATTTTTATATTAATAAACAATCATGCAGGTTGAAAGATATTATCGATTTATTTATGGACTCTGGTATGGGAAGAGAAGCTTTTTCGATTATTAGCCAGGGGAAAGTTGAAGAAATTTTAAGTAGTAAATCAGAAGAACGTCGTGGTGTATTTGAAGAAGCGGCGGGAGTGTTGAAATACAAACTTCGTAAAAAGAAAGCTGAAGGTAAATTAGCAGACACACAAGAAAACTTAAATCGTGTACAAGATATAATTCACGAATTAAGTAGTCAAGTAGAACCTTTAGAAAGACAAGCTTCTATTGCAAAGGATTATCTCGAGAAAAAAGAAGAATTAGAGAAAGTAGAAGCGGCGCTTATTGTACATGAAATTGAAGAATTACATGAGAAATGGGAAGCGCTTCGAAATCAGTTTGGGCATAATAAAAACGAAGAAGCGAAAATGTCAACGCATTTACAAAAAGGTGAAGAAGAGCTAGAAGAATTACGAGGCCAATTACAAGCAGTAGATGAGTCTGTAGATTCCCTGCAAGAAGTACTTTTACTTTCTAGTAAAGAGCTAGAAAAGTTAGAAGGACAGCGTGAGCTATTAAAAGAGAGAAAGCAAAATGCAACGACGCATTGTGCACAACTCGAACAGTTAATTGTTGAATTAACAGAGAAAGCTACAAGTTATGATGGTGAGATTGAATCGAGTACAGAAGTATTGATGCAATTTGTAAATCATGTAAAAGAGTTGGAGACGAAATTGCATGACAATGAGCAATTACTTGCAACGTTTGCTGACAATTTAGAAGAGCAAATTGAGAATTTAAAAGGTGACTATATTGAACTTTTAAATCAACAAGCTAGTCATCGTAATGAGTTATCTATGATTGAAGAACAATCTAAACAACAAAACTCAAAAAATGAACGCCTTGATGAAGAAAATGCGAAATATGTAGAAATGCGTATGGAAATTACAGCGAAAAAGACAAAACTTGTGGAAAGTTATGAACAAGTAAAAGAAAAAGTAGCTGGAATCCTTTCGAATATACAAAAGACAGAAGCGGCACTTGGGAAATGCAAGGCGCAGTATAGTGAAAACGAAACAAAACTGTATCAAGCATATCAATTTGTACAACAGGCACGTTCTCGAAAAGAAATGCTAGAAGAGATGCAAGAGGACTACTCTGGTTTCTATCAAGGGGTACGTGAAGTATTAAAAGCTAGAGAAAATAGGTTGCAAGGTATTGAGGGTGCTGTTGCAGAACTGCTAACGGTACCGAAAGAATATGAAATTGCAATGGAAATTGCTCTAGGTGCAGCGATGCAGCATATAGTTGTACAAAAAGAAGAACATGCTCGTAATGCAATTGCGTTTTTAAAACAAAATAAACATGGACGAGCAACGTTTTTACCGCAAGCTGTTATTAAAGGTAGATCGTTATCATTTGAGCAATTACGTATTGTAAATCAGCACCCATCGTTTGTAGGTGTGGCAGCAGAACTCGTGCAATATAACAATAAATATGAAAATGTAGTTTCAAATTTATTAGGTACTGTTATTGTTGCAAAAGATTTACGCGGAGCGAATGAGTTGGCGAAACAATTGCAATACCGTTATCGCATTGTAACAATCGAAGGTGATGTAGTAAACCCTGGCGGTTCTATGACGGGTGGAGCGGTAAAACAGGCGAAATCATCTTTATTAGGACGTCAACGTGAACTAGAAGAGTGGACGAGTAAGTTAACTGATATGGAAGAGAAAACAACGAAGTTAGAAAACTTTGTTAAAGCAGTAAAACAAGAGATTCAAGAAAAAGAAGTGCAAATACGCGAACTAAGGCAAAGTGTAGAAGCAGAGCGTGTAGATGAACAGAAATTAAGAGAAGAAATTAGTCGCTTAGAATTAGAAGAACATCGTATTAATGATCGTTTATCTATTTACGATTTAGAGATTGAAGGGTTCTTGCAAGACCAAGTGAAAATGCAAGGCCGTAAAGAAGAGTTAGAAAAGATTTTGGCGACTCTTCAGGCAGAGATTACGGAATTAGATAGCAAAATCACAGCTTTAACAAAACAAAAAAGTGAGCAACATTCTTCGAAAGAAAAAGTTCAAAAAGAAATGACTGAGTTAAAAGTGTTAGCAGCTGAAAAGCAACAACGCTTATCTAATCAAAAAGAAAAAGTAGAACGATTGACGAAGGAAAAAGAAGAAACCGATGCAACGCTTGTCAAAACGAAAGAGGATTTAGCATTCTTAAAACAAGAAATGACATCGAATTCAAGTGGTGAAGAACAAATTACGAATATGATTGAGAAGAAAGCATATGATCGTAATCAAACTTCAGAGTTAATTCGCTCTCGTCGTGAACAACGTGTATCGTTACAAGAGAGAGTAGAACAGTTAGAGCGTAACCTGAAAGAAACAACAGGTAAACATAAATACATTCTTGAGATGTTGAAAGATCAAGAGGTAAAAATAAACCGACTTGATGTAGAGTTAGAAAATAGATTACAACATTTACGTGAAACATATACGATTTCATTTGAAGCGGCAAAACTGAAGTATACAATGGTGATGCCTGCTGAGGATGCACGTAAAAAGGTGAAACTAATTAAACTCTCCATCGAAGAGCTAGGTACAGTAAACTTAGGAGCAATTGATGAGTATGAGCGTGTGGCAGAGCGTCATACATTCTTACTAGAGCAAAAAGATGATCTAGAAGAAGCAAAAACGACATTGCACCAACTTATTACTGAAATGGATGAAGAAATGAAAAAACGCTTTTCTACTACGTTTGAAGGAATTCGAATGGAGTTTCAATCGGTGTTCTCTGAATTATTTGGAGGCGGTAGAGCGGATTTAGTTATGACGAATCCAGAGGACTTATTAAATACGGGTATTGATATCGTAGCGCAACCGCCAGGGAAGAAACTGCAAAACTTAGGTTTACTTTCAGGTGGAGAGCGTGCTTTAACGGCAATTGCGCTGCTATTTGGTATTTTAAAAGTGCGCCCAGTCCCATTCTGTGTATTAGATGAGGTAGAGGCTGCTCTTGATGAGGCAAACGTTGCCCGTTTTGCTCAGTATTTAAAGAAATTTAGTGATGAGACACAGTTTATTGTAATTACACATAGAAAAGGTACAATGGAAGAGTCTGACGTATTGTACGGTGTAACAATGCAAGAGTCAGGGGTATCTAAACTTGTTTCGGTTCGTTTAGATGATGGAGAAGAACTAGTTGCAAGCAAATAGAAAGGATGGGACAGTATGAGCTTTTTTAAAAAACTAAAAGAAAAAATTTCAAAACAAACAGATACGGTAACAGAGAAGTTTAAACAAGGATTAGAAAAAACGAGAAATTCGTTTGCAGATAAAGTAAATGATTTAGTCTTTCGTTACCGTAAAGTAGATGAAGATTTCTTCGAAGAATTAGAAGAAATTTTAATCGGTGCAGATGTTGGCGTTTCGACAGTGATGGAATTAATCGACCAGCTGAAAGAAGAAGTGCAACGCCGTAATATTCAAGATCCAAAAGAAGTACAAGCTGTTATTTCGGAAAAATTAATAGAAATTTATAAAGGTGACAGCGATTTTACTAATGAAATTAATGTGCAAAAGGATGGCTTGACAGTTGTTTTATTTGTTGGTGTGAATGGTGTAGGTAAAACGACAACAATTGGTAAGATGGCTCATAAGTTTAAATCAGAAGGTAAGTCTGTCTTATTAGCAGCAGGAGATACATTCCGTGCTGGAGCGATTGAACAATTAGAAGTATGGGGCGATCGCGTTGGGGTAGAAGTGATTAAACAAGGATCAGGGTCTGATCCAGCAGCGGTTATGTATGACGCTGTACAAGCTGCAAAAGCACGTAAAGTAGATGTATTACTATGTGATACAGCAGGACGTTTACAAAATAAAGTAAACTTAATGAAAGAGTTAGAGAAGGTAAAGCGTGTAATTGAGCGTGAAGTACCAGGAGCTCCTCATGAAGTATTGCTTGTTATTGATGCAACAACAGGACAAAACGGTTTAAGTCAAGCGAAAACATTCCGTGAAGCAACGAATGTGACTGGTATTGTTTTAACGAAGTTAGATGGAACTGCTAAAGGTGGTATTGTATTAGCAATTCGTAACGAAATGGATGTACCGGTGAAATTCGTTGGATTAGGAGAGCAAATGGATGATTTGCAACAGTTCGATCCAGAACAATATGTATATGGTTTATTTGCGAACTTAGTAGAAACAGAAGAAGTATAAGTGAAAGAAGCGGTATTTTCCGCTTCTTTTTCTATAAAAACATGCGATGTTAAGAAAAAAACTTGACACTCTTTTGTACTCCATGTAAACTAATTCATGTAAAGGGAAATCACTTAACAAAGGATGATCCAACATGCTCGAAAAAACAACGAGAATGAACTATTTATTTGATTTTTATCAATCGTTGTTAACGCAAAAACAAAGAAGTTATATGTCGCTTTATTATCTAGATGATTTATCTCTTGGTGAAATTGCGGAAGAATTTGATGTAAGTCGCCAAGCCGTGTATGATAACATTAAACGGACTGAAGCGATGCTTGAAGAATATGAAGAAAAATTAGTATTACTTCAAAAGTTTCAAGAGCGACAGCGACTTGTTGCAAAGCTAAAACAGCTAATCAGCGAAGAAGAGCATGTGAATGAAGAAATGAAACAAGTTGTTGAAGCTATCGAAAAATTAGATTAGGAGGGCGGCAATATGGCATTTGAAGGATTAGCCGACCGACTTCAACAGACGATGCAAAAAATCCGCGGCAAAGGAAAAGTTTCTGAAGCCGATGTGAAAGAAATGATGAGAGAAGTTCGTCTAGCTCTTTTAGAAGCGGACGTTAACTTTAAAGTAGTAAAAGATTTTGTAAAGCGTGTATCTGAACGTGCTGTCGGACAAGATGTAATGAAAAGTTTGACACCTGGACAACAAGTAATTAAAGTTGTACAGGAAGAACTTACAGAACTTATGGGCGGAGAGCAAAGCAAAATTGCTGTTGCTAATAAGCCACCGACTGTTATTATGATGGTTGGTCTGCAAGGTGCAGGTAAAACAACGACGACAGGTAAGCTTGCGAATTTGCTTCGTAAAAAGCATAATCGTAAACCAATGCTTGTTGCGGCGGATATTTACCGTCCTGCAGCGATTAAACAGCTTGAAACATTAGGGAAGCAATTGGACATGCCTGTATTCTCTTTAGGAGATCAAGTAAGTCCTGTTGAAATTGCGAAACAAGCGATTGCAAAAGCGAAAGAAGATCATCATGATTATGTTTTAATTGATACAGCAGGTCGCCTGCATATTGATGAAGAACTAATGGATGAATTAGCGAAAGTGAAAGAAGTTGCGAAACCGGATGAAATTTTCCTTGTTGTCGATGCGATGACAGGACAAGACGCGGTTAATGTTGCACAAAGTTTCCATGAACAGTTAGGTTTAACAGGGGTTGTATTAACGAAGCTGGATGGTGATACGCGCGGTGGTGCGGCATTGTCTATTAAAGCTGTTACAAATACGCCAATTAAATTTGCTGGTATGGGTGAAAAACTAGATGCACTTGAAGCGTTCCATCCAGAACGTATGGCATCCCGTATTTTAGGGATGGGAGACGTCTTAACATTAATTGAAAAAGCGCAAGCTACAGTTGATGAAGAGAAAGCAAAAGAACTTGAGCAAAAAATGCGTACGCTTTCGTTTACACTTGACGATTTCCTAGAACAACTTGGACAAGTGCGTCAACTTGGCCCGCTTGATGAATTGTTAGGAATGCTTCCTGGTGCAAATAAAATTAAAGGGCTGAAAAATGCACAAGTTGATGAAAAACAAATTGGGCATATTGAGGCAATTATTCGTTCTATGACTAAATTAGAGCGAGAACAACCGGAAATAATCAATGCTAGTCGCAAAAAACGCATTGCCAAAGGTAGCGGTACAACGGTACAAGAAATCAATCGTTTAATCAAGCAATTTGATGATATGAAAAAGATGATGAAAACGATGACTGGAATGCAAAAAGGTAAGAAAAAAGGACTAGGTGGATTGAAGTTTCCATTCATGTAAGGAAAAAAGATGGCTCTGTTAAGAAAAAATACTTTACAAAGCAATAGTCTTTTTGCTAATATAATTATCTGTGTGAAATAAATTCGGAGGTGCTTTATAAATGGCAGTTAAAATTCGTTTAAAACGTATGGGAGCTAAAAAAACTCCTTTCTATCGTGTAGTTGTTGCAGATTCTCGTTCTCCTCGTGACGGACGTTTCATTGAGGAAATCGGTACTTACAATCCGGTTGCTCAACCAGCTGAAGTTAAGATCAACGAAGAAGCAGCATTAAAATGGTTAGGAAATGGTGCTAAACCATCTGATACAGTTCGTAACTTATTCTCTAACCAAGGTATCATGGAGAAATTCCACTTATCTAAACAAGGTAAGTAATTGAGGCAATGACTATGAAGAAGTTAGTCGAGACGATTGTCAAGCCTCTTGTCGATTATCCTGAAGATGTAAAAGTTACACAGGAACTTTACAACGGAGAGATAAAGTATCGATTAACTGTACATCCTGAGGATGTTGGAAAAGTCATTGGAAAACAAGGGAAAGTTGCGAAAGCAATTCGAATGCTCTTGTATTCAGTGGGACATCACAATAGTGAAAAAGTAACACTGGAAATTCAATAAACGTAAAAAGGGCGAGGAGTTATTTCCTCTCCCTTTTTTAACATTTAAAGAGAAATTGCATGTTCCATATGTGAAATGGGGATGCTTAATTTATATAGAAACCAGGGGTGACATACTGTTTATGACAAAATGGTTTAACGTAGGGAAAATTGTAAATACTCATGGCGTAAAAGGAGAAATTCGTGTGGTTTCTCGTACTGATTTTCCAGAAGAGCGATATAAGGTAGGGAATACGTTATACATATCGAATGAAAAAGGTGGAGAGCCTTTCCCAGTAAAGATTACTTCTCATCGTCAACATAAAACATTTGATTTATTGACATTTGAAGGATATGGGAATGTAAATGAAGTAGAACAGTTTAAAGGTTCTCTTTTAAAAGTACCTGAAGATCAATTAGGCGAACTAGCTGAAGGCGAATACTACTATCATGAAATTATTGGTTGCAACGTTGTAACGGAAGAAGGAGAAGCGTTAGGGACAATAAAAGAAGTTTTATCTCCTGGTGCAAATGATGTTTGGGTAATTAAACGTCCAAAAGGTCAAGATCTGTTAATTCCTTATATTGATGATGTTGTACTTCAAGTTAACATTGAGAATAAATTAGTAACCATTCATGTAATGGAAGGGCTACTATAATGAAAATTGACATTTTAACTTTGTTTCCAGATATGTTTACAGGTGTGTTTGGATCTTCAATTTTAAAGAAAGCACAAGAAAAAGAAGCGGTAGAGCTCCGTGTTGTCAATTTCCGCGATTATACAACGAGTAAGCATAATAGTGTGGATGATTATCCGTATGGTGGCGGCGCTGGGATGGTGTTAACTCCTCAGCCTATTTTTGATGCTGTAGAAGATTTAACGAAAGAAACGGAGCGGAAGCCGCGAGTTGTCTTAATGTGTCCGCAAGGTGAAAGGTTTACTCAGAAGAAAGCGGAAGAGCTTGCAGAGGAAGAACATGTAATCTTTGTATGTGGGCATTATGAAGGATATGACGAACGAATTCGTGAACATCTCGTAACAGATGAGATTTCTATCGGTGACTATGTATTAACGGGTGGAGAGTTAGCCTCTATGGTTATAACTGATAGTGTCGTACGTCTCCTTCCAGGAGTACTAGGAAATCATGCTTCACAAGTCGAGGATTCGTTTAGTACAGGTTTATTAGAGCATCCTCATTATACACGTCCAGCTGATTTTCGTGGTATGAAAGTGCCAGATGTATTAATGTCGGGAAATCATAAAAATATTGATGAATGGCGACATAAAGAATCGTTGCGTCGTACGTACACGCGTAGACCGGATTTACTAGAAGAACGAGAATTGTCTAAGCAAGAAAAGAAGTGGCTAGAACAGATTAAAGAAGGCAAATAAGTGCTTGATATATTTTCTATTGCAACAGCCTTAGCAATATGCTATTATAACACTTGTGCTGCTGAAATCAGTAGCCGTATTAACGATGTTCCGCTGTAATTTATTTAGACTTTATAAGAGCATCTGTTTAAAGGAGAGAATTTAATATGCAACAATTAATCGCAGAAATTACAAAAGGCCAATTAAAAACTGACCTTCCTTCATTCCGTCCTGGAGACACTTTACGTGTACACGTAAAAGTAGTTGAGGGAACTCGTGAAAGAATTCAGCTTTTCGAAGGTGTTGTAATTAAACGTCGTGGTGGCGGAATCAGTGAAACATTCACAGTTCGTAAGATTTCTTACGGTGTAGGTGTAGAGCGTACATTCCCAGTTCACACGCCAAGAATCGCGAAAATCGAAGTACTTCGCCGTGGTAAAGTACGTCGTGCTAAGTTATACTACTTACGTAACCTTCGCGGTAAAAAAGCACGTATTAAAGAAATTCGATAAGACATGTATGGGAGCTTGTAAATGCACAAGCTCCCTTTTTCCAATCTATATAAAATTTTGATATAATACGATCAGCTTACATAATCGTGGAGGGGAAAAGCATGAAGAAAGAAAAGAGTTCACTTTGGGAATGGATCAAGGCAATTTTGATAGCTGTTGTATTAGCAGGTGTTATTAGACAGTTTTTCTTTGCGCCAATTCTCGTAGATGGAGTATCGATGGCGTCTACATTACATGATCGCGATCGAATGATTGTTAATAAAATTGGTTATCACATAGGAGATCCGAAACGATTTGATATTATTGTATTCCGAGCAACGGAAGATAAAGATTATATTAAGCGTATTATCGGCCTACCAGGCGATGAAATAGAGTATCGTAATGATAAACTATATGTTAACGGAAAGGCTTATGAGGAGCCGTATTTAGACAAGCAGAAAAAACAAATTGCTGACGGACCGCTTACATATGATTTCACTCTTGAAGAAATGACAGGGAAGAAAACTGTTCCAGAAGGTCAATTATTTGTTTTAGGCGATAATCGTCGTTTTAGTAAAGATAGCCGTTCGATTGGTACAATTTCAATGGACCAAGTGATTGGAAAGGCAAATATACTATATTGGCCGTTAAAAGATGCTCGTATTGTGAAATAAAAGAAAAAGAAGGTGGCAACATGGTAATTCAATGGTTCCCGGGACATATGGCAAAGGCTAGACGCCAAGTAACAGAAAAATTAAAGTTAATTGATGTTGTAATTGAGCTTGTAGATGCTCGATTACCTTTATCTTCTCGAAATCCGATGATCGATGAGATTATTACACATAAACCGAGGCTTGTTGTTTTAAATAAAGCGGATATGGCAGACGATCGTTTAACAAAGCAATGGATCGCATATTTTAAAGAAAAAGGCCATATGGCAATTTCAATTAACGCACAGGCTGGACAAGGCATGAAGGAAATTGCGGCGGCTTGTAAAGTGTTAGTGAAAGAGAAATTCGATAAAATGGTTGCAAAAGGTATTAGACCGAGAGCGATTCGTGCATTAATTGTAGGGATACCGAATGTTGGTAAATCTACGTTGATTAATAAGTTAGCGAAGAAAAATATTGCTAAAACAGGGGATCGTCCTGGTGTGACAACAGCTCAGCAATGGATTAAGGTTGGGAAAGAAATGGAGTTGTTAGATACGCCAGGTATTTTATGGCCTAAATTTGAAGACCAATTAGTTGGGTTACGTCTAGCTACGACTGGTGCAATTAAAGATTCTATTTTAAATCTACAAGACGTAGCTGTTTATGCGCTACGTTTTATGGAGAAACATTACCCAGACCGATTAAAAGAGCGCTATAATTTAAATGACATTCCAGAAGACATCGTGGAGTTATTTGATGCGATTGGAAAAAATAGAGGCTGTTTAATGGGCGGCGGAATGATTGATTATGATAAAACATCTGAACTTATACTTCGTGAGCTTCGTGGTGGCAAACTTGGGAAAATGACGTTTGAAACACCAGAAGAGTTTGCGGAGCAGACAGAAGATGCAGAAAAAGTAGAAGAAGTATAAGACGTGCGTTTGTACGTCTTTTCTTTTTTGTATATAAAGGGAGTGGCATGAATGCAAAAAGTGACTATTCAAGAGGCGGAACATCTACTACAAGAAATTATGAGTGAAGAGGACGACCGCTTTCAAATATTAATAAAAGATGAACGTAAAGGGGTACAAAAGCTCATTTCTAAGTGGTATAAACAAAAAGAGTTAGCGCAAAAGGAAAAAGAAAAATTTCTAGAAATGTCTAAGTATGAAAATGCGTTACGTGAAAAAGGTCTCACATATATCGCAGGTATAGATGAAGTAGGTCGTGGACCGTTAGCTGGGCCTGTTGTGACGGCAGCTGTCGTTCTTCCTGAGGATTTTTATATTCCAGGGTTAAATGACTCGAAAAAGTTGAGTGAAGCGAAACGTGAGCGTTTTTATGATGAAATTAAAGCGCAAGCAATTGCAATTGGAGTTGGAATTGTATCACCGCAAGTTATTGATGAAATAAATATTTATCAAGCGACGAAACAAGCGATGTTAGATGCTGTAGCGAATTTATCTTGTACACCACAATATTTATTAATTGATGCGATGAAACTCCCTACACCAATTCCGCAAACATCTATTATTAAAGGTGATGCAAAAAGTATTTCTATTTCAGCTGCATCTATTATTGCGAAAGTAACGAGAGATCGTATGATGAAAGAGCTTGGAGAAAAGTATCCTGCATATGGATTTGAACAACATATGGGATATGGCACAAAACAACATTTAGAAGCGATTGAAGCGCATGGCATATTAGAAGAACATCGAAAATCGTTCGCGCCAATTAAAGATATGATTCAAAAATAAGCTGCGAAAACGCAGCTTATTTTGTATTTTGACATATAAACATTACTATTTTCCAAAAAGAATAAAGCGATTTCAGTTTTCTGACACTTTATTGTAGACAGCGTGCCAATCATCTTATACAATGGCAATGTAATGTTTTTTAAACATTAAAAAACTTTTCGAGTAAAACAGGAAAACAGGGGAGGATGGGACCATGAATATCCATGAGTACCAAGGTAAGGCAGTCCTTAGAAGCTATGGGGTTAGCGTTCCGAACGGGAAGGTTGCATTTACAGTAGAAGAAGCTGTAGAAGCGGCGAAAGAATTAGGAACGGATGTATGTGTAGTGAAAGCACAAATTCACGCTGGTGGACGCGGCAAAGCTGGCGGAGTAAAAGTTGCAAAAAATTTAGATGAAGTTCGTACATATGCAGAGAGCATTTTAGGAACTACACTTGTGACACATCAAACAGGTCCTGAAGGTAAGGAAGTAAAACGCTTACTTATCGAAGAAGGTTGCGATATTAAAAAAGAATATTATGTAGGTCTTGTTTTAGACCGTGCAACTTCTCAAGTTGTTTTAATGGCTTCTGAAGAAGGCGGAACAGAAATTGAAGAAGTAGCAGAAAAAACACCTGAAAAAATCTTTAAAGAATATATTGATCCAGCAGTAGGCTTACAAGGCTTCCAAGCACGCCGAATTGCATTTAACATCAATATTCCAAAAGAGCTTGTAGGACAAGCTGTGAAGTTTATGATGGGCTTATACCGTGCTTTTATCGAAAAAGATTGCTCTATCGCAGAGATTAACCCACTTGTTACAACAGGTGATGGTAAAGTTATGGCATTAGATGCGAAATTAAACTTTGATTCTAATGCTTTATATCGCCATAAAGACATTTTAGAACTTCGTGACCTTGATGAAGAAGATGCAAAAGAAATCGAAGCTTCTAAATATGACTTAAACTACATTCCTTTAGATGGAAATATCGGTTGTATGGTTAATGGTGCAGGTTTAGCGATGGCTACTATGGATATCATTAAACATTACCATGGAGATCCAGCTAACTTTTTAGATGTTGGTGGCGGTGCGACAGCTGAAAAGGTTACAGAAGCATTCAAAATTATCCTTTCTGACAAAAATGTAAAAGGTATCTTCGTTAACATTTTTGGTGGCATTATGAAGTGTGATGTTATTGCAGAAGGTGTTATTGAAGCAACGAAACAAGTAGGTCTTGAATTGCCTTTAGTTGTACGTCTTGAAGGTACAAACGTAGAGTTAGGTAAGAAAATTTTAAATGAGTCTGGCTTAAATATTGTTGCAGCAGAATCTATGGCAGACGGTGCACAAAAAATTGTTTCACTAGTGGGCTAATAGAAAGCGGGGGAGAAAAATGAGCGTATTAGTTAATAAAGATACAAAAGTTATTGTTCAAGGTATTACAGGTTCTCAAGGGTTATTCCACACAAAGCAAATGATAGAATACGGTACGAAAATTGTCGGTGGTGTAACGCCAGGTAAAGGTGGCACTGATATTGAAGGTGTACCAGTATTTGATACTGTAGAAGATGCAGTGAAAGCAACAGGCGCAAACGCTTCAGTTGTATACGTTCCACCCGCTTTTGCGGCTGATGCAATTATGGAAGCAGTTGATGCAGAAATTGATTTAGTAGTATGTATTACTGAAGGAATTCCTGTATTAGATATGGTAAATGTAAAGAGATATATGGCTGGTAAACATACACGTTTACTTGGACCGAACTGCCCAGGTGTTATCACACCTGATGAATGTAAAATTGGTATTATGCCAGGATACATTCATAAAAAAGGTCATGTAGGTATCGTATCTCGCTCTGGTACATTAACGTATGAGGCTGTACATCAGTTAACACAAGAAGGTATTGGTCAATCTACGGCTGTAGGTATCGGCGGAGACCCTGTTAACGGTACAGACTTTATTGACGCGTTAAAAGCATTTAATGAAGATGAAGAAACACACGCTGTAATTATGATTGGTGAAATCGGTGGTACAGCGGAAGAAGAGGCAGCTGAATGGGTAAAAGCTAATATGACAAAACCTGTTGTAGGCTTCATTGGCGGCCAAACAGCGCCTGCTGGCAAACGTATGGGTCATGCTGGTGCAATCATTTCTGGCGGCAAAGGAACTGCTGCAGAAAAGATTAAAACGATGGAAGCTTGTGGTATTAAAGTAGCGGAAACTCCAGCAGTTATGGGTGAAACGCTAATCTCTGTCTTAAAAGAAAAAGGTCTATTTGAGACTTGTAAAAACTACTAATCTGTTGAAAGACACCTTCTTGCTTGAAGGTGTCTTTTTACAAACTTCTTGTTAACATAATAAAAATTATGGGTAAGGAGAATTGTGATGAAAAGAGAACGATTATTACATCTTCATTACTTGTTAGCAGACCATTGGAAGGCGATAGAGAGGCTATTACATGTCGATCCAGAATTGAAGGAAATATACAATTTTAATGCAAAACAAATTGAATGTTACACTGGAATATCCTCGAAAAAATCTTCAGAATTAGTAAATTTTCTTCAAAGTTCAAATCTCCCACAATATATATCTTATTTAGAGAAAAATCGATTCTTTTATATGACAATATGGGATGAAGATTATCCAAAATTATTACGTGAAATACAAGATCCTCCCTTTGTATTATATGGAAAAGGAGAGAAAGATTTTCTTAATAAAGCGAATAAATTAGCGGTTGTTGGAACAAGAGAACCGAATTTATATGGATATGAAAGTTTGAAATTTATTTTACATCCATTATTAGAAAAGGAATGGCTTGTTGTCAGTGGATTTGCAAGAGGGATAGATGCGATGTCTCATGAAATTACAGTAAGACGGCATTGCCCAACAATCGCGATACTAGGACATGGATTATCGTATATATATCCAAGAGAGAATCGATATTTATATGAAGTGTGGAATGAATATATATTGTTATTAACAGAGTATCCGCCGCACTATGCACCGAAAAAATGGTATTTTCCAAAAAGGAATCGGATTATTAGTGGCATAAGTAAAGGTGTTTTAGTTGTAGAAGCGAAATCGAGAAGTGGAACACTTATTACCGCAGACCTTGCTCTAGAGCAAAATAGAGAGGTATTTGCACTTCCTGGACCTATATTTATAGATAGTGCATCAGGAACAAATCATCTCATTCAACAAGGAGCGAAACTAGTAAGAAATGCAGAAGATATACTGGAAGAGATTTTAAATTAACCTTATATTTTTATGTTTTTATTAAACAATTATTGACAAATGGTAGATAGGCACTGTATGGTATATTCATTCTTGATTGACAAAAACAAGAGAAATCAATAAGATTAATGAAGACTTGAATCCACCTCTTAAGGAGGCACTAGCATGTCAGATTACCTCGTAATCGTGGAGTCGCCTTCTAAGGCGAAGACCATTGAGAAATATTTAGGGAAAAAATACAAAGTTGTCGCGTCTATGGGACACGTTCGCGATTTACCTAAAAGCCAAATGGGGATAGAAGTAAAGAACAACTTCACCCCGAAGTATATTACCATTCGTGGTAAAGGTCCCGTCTTAAAAGACTTAAAATCAGCAGCAAAAAAAGCAAAGAAAGTCTATCTCGCGGCCGATCCAGACCGCGAAGGGGAAGCTATTGCTTGGCATTTAGCCAATACGTTAAATGTGGACGTTGAATCAGATTGCCGAGTTGTGTTTAATGAGATTACAAAAGATGCAATAAAGGAATCCTTTAAACATCCTCGCGCGATTAACATGAATTTAGTAGATGCACAACAAGCAAGACGTATACTAGATCGTCTTGTTGGTTACAATATTAGTCCTTTATT
Source organism: Bacillus cereus group sp. Bc010 (assembly GCF_027716745.1). Taxonomy (NCBI): domain Bacteria; kingdom Bacillati; phylum Bacillota; class Bacilli; order Caryophanales; family Bacillaceae; genus Bacillus; species Bacillus cereus group sp. Bc010. The sequence continues at coordinate 128,055 of NZ_JAQFUY010000003.1, read as the reverse complement.
ATGGAAGAAAGTAAAAAAAGGATTAAGTGCAGGACGCGTACAATCTGTAGCAGTTCGTTTAATTATCGAACGTGAAAGAGAAATTCAAAGTTTCGAGCCTGAAGAATTCTGGACAATTAAGACAGAATTTGTGAAAGGGAAAGACACATTTGAAGCAAGCTTTTACGGTGTAGATGGTGAAAAGGTTCAATTAACGAATGAAACACAAGTGAATGAAATAATTGAACGGCTGAAAGATAATGCGTTCTCAGTTGAAAATGTAACGAGAAAAGAGCGAAAACGTAATCCGGCATTACCATTTACAACATCTTCCTTGCAACAAGAGGCGGCGCGTAAGTTAAACATGCGAGCAAAGAAAACGATGATGCTTGCGCAGCAATTGTATGAAGGAATTGATCTTGGAAAACAAGGAACTGTAGGTCTTATTACGTATATGAGAACTGATTCAACACGTATCTCAGAAACAGCTCAAACAGAGGCACGTACGTACATTACTGAGGCGTTTGGTACGGAATACATAGGAACAGAAAAGAAGAAAGAAACGAAGAAGTCGAACGCACAAGATGCGCATGAGGCAATTCGTCCTACTTCGGTAATGAGAAAGCCAGAGGAACTAAAGAGTTTCTTAAGTCGTGATCAACTTCGATTGTATAAATTGATTTGGGAGCGATTTGTTGCAAGTCAAATGGCGTCTGCTATAATGGATACTGTGACAGCGAGACTCATTAATAATAATGTTCAGTTCCGTGCAAGTGGATCGGTTGTAAAGTTCCCAGGATTTATGAAAGTGTATGTAGAGTCGAAAGATGATGGGGCTGAAGAAAAGGATAAGATGTTGCCACCTTTAGAAGTAGGGGAAACCGTATTTTCGAAGGATTTAGAACCGAAGCAACACTTTACACAACCTCCGCCGCGCTATACAGAGGCTCGTTTAGTAAGAACACTTGAAGAGCTTGGAATTGGAAGACCGTCGACTTACGTACCGACACTTGAAACGATTCAAAAACGTGGATATGTAGGTTTGGATAATAAACGCTTCGTTCCAACTGAACTAGGTGAAATAGTAATTGAACTTATTTTAGAGTTTTTCCCAGAAATTATTAACATTGAATTTACTGCTAACATGGAGCAAAGCCTCGATGAAGTAGAAGAAGGAAATGCGAATTGGGTAAAAATTGTTGATGATTTCTACGTAGGATTTGAACCGCGTTTAGAAAAAGCGGAAAAAGAAATGCGTGAAGTGGAAATTAAAGATGAACCAGCTGGGGAAGATTGTGAATTATGTAATCACCCAATGGTCTTTAAAATGGGTAAATACGGGAAATTTATGGCTTGCTCGAATTTCCCAGATTGTCGTAATACAAAACCGATTGTGAAAGAAATCGGTGTTACTTGTCCGAAATGTGATAAAGGTCAAATTATTGAGCGTCGTAGTAATAAAAAGAAACGTCTTTTCTATGGGTGCGGTACGTATCCAGAGTGTGACTTTGTATCTTGGGATAAGCCGATTGGCCGTAAATGTCCGAAGTGTGAAGGTATGCTAGTAGAGAAGAAGTTGAAAAAAGGCGTACAAGTACAATGTATTTCGTGTGATTATGAAGAAGAACAACAAATGTGAGCGTAACTGCTCACATTTTTTTCGGGAAGAAAAGGAAAGGTGATAAATATATGACAACACAAGTAGTAAATGTCATTGGCGCAGGTCTTGCAGGAAGTGAAGCAGCTTACCAAATTGCAAAACGTGGTGTCCAAGTAAGATTATACGAAATGAGACCGGTAAGGCAAACGCCAGCTCATCACACAGATAAATTTGCAGAATTAGTATGTAGTAACTCGCTTCGCGCAAACACATTAACAAATGCTGTTGGTGTTATTAAAGAAGAAATGCGTTTAATGGATTCTGTTATTATTCGTGCAGCTGATGAGTGTTCTGTACCAGCAGGAGGGGCTTTAGCGGTAGATCGTCATGAATTTGCGGCAAAAGTAACGGAATATGTGAAAAATCATCCGAACGTAACTGTGGTGAATGAAGAAATTACTAAAATTCCAGAAGGTCCTACTGTTATCGCGACAGGTCCACTTACGTCGCCTGATCTTTCTGCGCAATTAAAAGAATTAACGGGTGAAGACTACTTTTATTTCTATGATGCAGCAGCACCGATTGTTGAGAAAGACAGCATTGATATGAATAAAGTGTATTTAAAATCTCGTTACGATAAAGGTGAAGCGGCATATTTAAACTGTCCAATGACGGAAGAGGAATTTGACCGTTTTTACGAGGCTTTAATCGCTGCTGAAACAGTACCTTTAAAAGAATTTGAAAAAGAAATTTTCTTTGAAGGTTGTATGCCAGTAGAAGTTATGGCAAGTAGAGGAAGACAAACACTAGTATTTGGACCGATGAAACCTGTTGGATTAGAAGATCCGAAAACAGGGAAAACGCCATATGCTGTTGTTCAGTTACGCCAAGATGATGCAGCGGGAACGTTATACAATATCGTAGGTTTCCAAACGCATTTAAAATGGGGACCGCAAAAAGAAGTGTTACAGTTGATTCCAGGACTGGAAAACGCAGAGATTGTACGTTATGGTGTAATGCATCGTAATACGTTTATTAATTCACCTAACTTGCTTCGTCCAACATACCAATATAAACAACGTGATGATTTATTCTTCGCTGGTCAAATGACTGGAGTGGAGGGATATGTTGAATCAGCGGCTTCAGGATTGTTAGCAGGTATCAACGCTGCTCGACTTGTAAAAGGTGAAGAGCCGGTTGTATTACCACCTGTAACTGCGATGGGAAGTATGGCGAATTATATTACTGCGACAAATGCAAAAAACTTCCAACCGATGAATGCAAACTTCGGTCTGTTTGCACCGTTAGAGAAGAAAATTAAAAAGAAAGCAGAACGTAATGAAGCCTATGCAACACGCGCTTTAGAAACGATTCGAAATTTTGTAAATATTTAGTTAAATTTCTTGCAAAGGCTACTAAGTTGTGATACGATTTAGTAGCCTTTATTGAGGTGAATTGTGTGAATGTGAAGAAATTGTTACAATTATTCGTTGGATATTTACAAATTGAAAGAAATTATTCAAAATATACAATTGCAAGTTATCAAAATGATTTAGAACATTTTGTGCAATTTATGGAGCGAGAAGGCATATCCTCTTTTTTAGATATTACATACGCGGATGTTCGTTTGTACTTAACGACGTTGCACGATGAAAAGTTAGCCCGTAAATCTGTCGCAAGAAAAGTATCAAGCTTACGAAGTTTATATCGTTTTTTGATGCGTGAAGGTTATCGGAAAGATAATCCGTTTGCACTTGCGTCACTCCCCAAAAAAGAATTGTCAATCCCAAAGTTTTTATATGCTGAAGAATTAGAGGAATTATTTGAAGTTTCTGATGCGGGAACCCCGTTAGGTCAAAGGAATCAAGCTTTATTAGAGTTGATGTATGCGACCGGGATCCGTGTGAGTGAATGTGTCAATTTACAACTTACCGATATTGACTTTGCGGTGGGGACAATTTTAGTAATGGGAAAAGGAAAAAAACAAAGGTATATTCCGTTCGGGAGCTATGCACAAGATGCTTTAATTACTTATATAGAGAACGGGAGAAAACAGTTAGCCAAGAAAACTGAAGAACAATCTCATATGGTATTTTTAAATGCGAAAGGCACGCCGCTGACAAGTCGAGGAGTACGCTATGTATTAAATGAACTCATTAAGAAAGCTTCACTGACAATGCGTATAAGTCCTCATATGTTAAGGCATACATTTGCTACACATATGTTAGATGAAGGGGCAGATTTACGTACTGTACAGGAGCTACTCGGTCATGAAAATTTGTCTACGACACAAATTTATACGCATGTCTCTAAAGAAAGATTGCGTTCTGTCTACATGAAGCATCACCCACGGGCATAAATTGCTTTTAAAGCTATAAAAACATATAAAGGAGTTTTTTCTATGGGAAATTTCCACGCTACAACGATATTTGCAGTTCATCATAATGGAGAATGTGCAATGGCTGGAGATGGCCAGGTGACAATGGGAAATGCTGTTGTAATGAAACATACAGCTCGTAAGGTTCGTAAACTTTTTCAAGGGAAAGTTTTAGCTGGTTTTGCAGGTTCAGTTGCTGATGCATTTACTCTTTTTGAAATGTTTGAAGGGAAATTAGAAGAGTATAATGGAAACTTGCAGCGTGCTGCTGTTGAGATGGCGAAGCAATGGCGCGGTGACAAAATGTTACGTCAGCTAGAAGCGATGCTCATTGTCATGGATAAAACAACTATGCTCCTTGTTTCAGGTACGGGAGAAGTGATTGAACCGGATGATGGTATTTTAGCAATTGGATCTGGCGGAAATTATGCGCTTTCAGCAGGTCGTGCTTTAAAACAATATGCAAGTGAACATTTAACAGCGAAGCAAATTGCGAAAGCGAGTTTAGACATTGCAGGCGATATTTGTGTGTATACAAACCACAATATAATTGTGGAAGAATTGTAGAATCGTAAGGGAGGCATTTTATATGCATTTACATTTTACTCCGCGTCAAATTGTGGAAAAATTAGATCAATACATTATCGGTCAAAAAGATGCGAAGAAAGCGGTTGCTGTAGCTTTAAGAAATCGATACCGCCGAAGTAAATTAGCTGAAAATCTACGTGATGAAATTGTACCTAAAAATATTTTAATGATTGGACCGACAGGTGTTGGTAAAACAGAGGTAGCACGACGAATGGCGAAACTCGTTGGAGCACCTTTTATTAAGGTTGAAGCTACGAAATTTACAGAAGTTGGATATGTAGGTAGAGATGTAGAATCGATGGTACGTGACCTTGTGGAAACGTCAGTTCGCATTGTGAAAGAAGAAATGGTAGTAAAAGTACAAGACAAAGCAGAAGAACAAGCGAACCAACGTCTTGTTGAAATTTTAGTACCGAGTCCGGAGAAGCAATCTGGATTTAAAAACCCATTAGAAATGCTATTTGGTGGCGCTCAAAATTCGAATCAAACAACAGATTCACAGGAAGATGTTGAAATCGAAAAGAAACGTCAAGATGTGGAAAGAAAGCTTGCTGCAGGACTTCTTGAAGATGAAATTGTATCGATTGAAGTGACTGAACAACAGTCTTCCATGTTCGATATGCTGCAAGGAACTGGCATGGAACAAATGGGGATGAATTTCCAAGATGCATTAGGAAGTTTTATGCCGAAAAAAACAAAAAAACGTAAACTTTCTGTAAAAGAAGCAAGAAAAGTCTTGACAAATGAGGAAGCACAGCGCTTAATTGATATGGATGAAGTTACACAAGAGGCTGTTTATCGTGCTGAACAGCTCGGGATTATTTTTATCGATGAAATTGACAAAATTGCTGGTAAGCAGTCGAATAGTGTAGATGTATCACGTGAAGGTGTGCAACGTGACATTTTACCAATTGTAGAAGGATCAAATGTTGCGACAAAATACGGATCAGTAAAAACGGATTATATTTTATTCGTTGCAGCTGGAGCGTTTCATATGTCTAAACCGTCAGATTTGATTCCGGAATTACAAGGGAGATTTCCGATTCGAGTAGAATTAACAAAATTATCGACGGATGATTTTGTTAAAATATTAATCGAGCCTGACAATGCGTTAATTAAACAATATATTGCTTTATTAGCGACTGAAGGTATAGAAATTGAATTTTCAGACGAAGCTATTCGTAAGATTGCTGAGATTGCTTATCAAGTTAATCAGGATACAGATAATATTGGAGCAAGAAGACTTCATACGATTATGGAGAAGCTCCTTGAAGATTTATCGTTTGAAGCATCTGAAATTACGTTAGAGAAAATAACGATAACGCCTCAATACGTTGAGGAAAAATTAGCAACGATTGCTAAAAATAAAGATGTGAGCCAGTTTATTTTGTAATAGTGTCATCAGGTGACTCGCCCTAGTTTCCAAGTGATGAAAAAATATGTGAGTAACATGTAGGAGGAACTTTTGAAATGGAATTATTAGCAAAAACAAGAAAATTAAATGCGTTATTACAGAGCGCAGCAGGAAAGCCTGTAAACTTTAGAGAAATGTCTGACACAATGTGTGAAGTAATCGAAGCGAACGTATTCGTAGTAAGCCGTCGTGGTAAATTACTAGGTTATGCAATTCACCAACAAATCGAGAATGAGCGTATGAAACAAATGCTTGCAGAGCGTCAATTCCCAGAAGAGTATACACAAAGCTTATTCAACATTACAGAAACATCTTCAAACTTAGATGTAAACAGTGCTTACACAGCATTCCCAGTAGAAAATAAAGAATTATTTGGTCAAGGCTTAACTACAATCGTACCGATCGTTGGTGGCGGTGAGCGTCTAGGTACATTAGTTTTAGCTCGTCTTGGTCAAGAGTTCTTAGATGATGATTTAATTCTTGCTGAGTACAGCTCAACTGTTGTAGGTATGGAAATTTTACGTGAAAAAGCAGAAGAAATTGAAGAAGAAGCACGTAGCAAAGCTGTTGTTCAAATGGCGATCAGCTCATTATCTTACAGTGAGTTAGAAGCAATCGAGCACATCTTCGAAGAATTAAACGGAACAGAAGGTTTACTTGTTGCAAGTAAAATTGCTGACCGTGTAGGAATCACTCGTTCGGTAATCGTAAATGCACTTCGTAAATTAGAAAGTGCTGGTGTAATTGAGTCGCGTTCTTTAGGTATGAAAGGAACATACATTAAAGTATTAAACGACAAATTCTTACATGAACTTGCTAAATTAAAAACAAACTAATTTATAAAACTCTTCTCATTTTTTGAGGAGAGTTTTTTTGTATAACAGATTGATGTTGTTCGTACATAGCGTCATAATCGCATTTTTTTGAAAAGCCATGAATTGCATTTCACTTTTTGCTTAAAAGAAATGCAGGTTGGTAATACTAGAATTCGAGTATGAACAAAGAAAGTTTTACATTGTTCGCATTTTCGACTTGATTGTAATATTTCAGTATGATATAGTAAGCAGTGGTGTCAGTACAAAGTACACACGTTTACTGATTTAAGTGTTGGTGCTACGTTTGTAGTTTCGCTTAGAGATGAAGTAAACGGAGGATATCAAAAACCATTTAGGAGGAACTATATTATGTCAGTAATTTCTATGAAGCAATTGCTTGAAGCTGGTGTTCATTTCGGACATCAAACTCGTCGTTGGAACCCAAAAATGAAGCGTTACATTTTCACAGAGCGTAACGGTATCTACATCATCGACTTACAAAAAACTGTGAAAAAAGTTGAGGAAGCTTTCAAAGTTATGCGTGACATCGCTGCTGAAGGCGGAGACATCTTATTCGTAGGTACTAAAAAACAAGCACAAGAAGCTATTAAAGAAGAAGCAACTCGTGCTGGTATGTACTTCGTTAACCAACGTTGGTTAGGTGGAACTTTAACTAACTTCCAAACAATCCAAAAGCGTATCAAGCGTCTTAAAGACATCGAAAGAATGCAAGAAGATGGTACTTTCGAAGTACTACCTAAGAAAGAAGTTGTTCAACTTAAAAAAGAGTTAGAGCGTCTTGAGAAATTCTTAGGCGGTATTAAAGATATGAAAGGTCTTCCAAGTGCATTATTCGTAGTAGACCCTCGTAAAGAGCGTATTGCAGTTGCTGAAGCACGCAAATTACACATTCCAATCATCGGTATCGTTGATACAAACTGTGATCCAGACGAAATCGATCACGTTATCCCAGCGAACGATGATGCAATTCGTGCTGTAAAACTTCTTACATCTAAAATGGCAGACGCGATCCTTGAAGCAAAACAAGGTGAAGAAACTGTTACTGCGTAACAAAGTTGGAAAGGTGATAAGGGGTTCGGCCTTTTATCACCTTTTTTAAGGTATAAACACCTTTATAAAAGGTATAAATACATATTTTAGGAGGATGAAAAGTATGGCAATCACTGCACAAATGGTAAAAGAATTACGTGAAAAAACTGGCGCAGGTATGATGGACTGCAAAAAAGCTTTAACAGAAACTAACGGCGACATGGAGAAGGCAATTGACTTCTTACGTGAAAAAGGTATCGCGAAAGCTGCTAAAAAAGCAGACCGCATCGCTGCTGAAGGTTTAACTTTCATCGAAACAAACGGTAACGACGGTTTAATCTTAGAATTAAACTCTGAAACTGATTTCGTTGCGAAAAACGAAGGTTTCCAAACATTAATTAAAGAATTAGCTGCTCACTTATTAGCTAAGAAACCTGCTAACGTTGAAGAAGCTATGGCTCAAACAATGGAAAACGGTAAAAAAGTTGAAGAGCACATCAACGAAGCAATCGCTAAAATTGGTGAAAAGCTTACACTTCGTCGTTTCGAAATCGTATCAAAAACTGATGCAGATGCATTCGGTGCTTACCTACACATGGGTGGACGCATTGGTGTTCTAACAGTTCTTGAAGGTTCTACTGATGAAGCGGCTGCTAAAGACGTAGCAATGCACATCGCTGCAGTTAACCCTAAATACATCGATCGTGATGCTGTAACAGCTGAAGAAGTTGAGCATGAGCGTCAAGTATTAACACAACAAGCATTAAACGAAGGCAAGCCTGAAAAAATCGTTGCAAAAATGGTTGAAGGCCGTCTAGGCAAATTCTTCGAAGAGATTTGCTTACTTGACCAAGCATTCGTTAAAAACCCTGATATGAAAGTTCGTCAATTCGTTGAGTCTAAAGGCGCAACATTAAAAGGATTCGTTCGCTACGCTGTTGGTGAAGGTATCGAAAAACGCGAAGACAACTTTGCTGAAGAAGTAATGAACCAAGTAAAAGGTAGTAACTAATACAGATTAGGGAACACATTGTGTTCCCTTTTTTAAAATAAAGATGTAAGCAATTGGAGGTTCATTATGAGTAAACCGAAATATAATCGTGTCGTTTTAAAGCTGAGTGGAGAAGCTTTAGCTGGCGAGCAAGGATTTGGAATCAACCCAGCTGTTATTAAGTCAGTTGCGGAACAAGTGAAAGAAATTGCAGAACTAGATGTAGAGGTTGCTGTTGTTGTTGGCGGCGGTAACATTTGGCGTGGAAAAATTGGAAGTGAGATGGGCATGGATCGTGCAGGAGCGGATTACATGGGCATGTTAGCGACAGTTATGAATTCATTAGCTCTTCAAGATAGCTTGGAGAACATCGGAATTCAAACTCGCGTACAAACTTCAATTGAAATGCGTCAAGTGGCAGAGCCTTACATTCGTCGTAAAGCAGTTCGTCACTTAGAGAAAAAACGTGTTGTTATCTTCGCAGCAGGTACTGGTAACCCATACTTCTCTACAGATACAACGGCAGCATTACGTGCGGCGGAAATTGAAGCTGACGTAATTTTAATGGCGAAAAACAATGTGGATGGCGTATATAATGCAGATCCATCTATTGACCCAACAGCTACGAAATACGAAACACTTACTTACTTAGATGTATTAAAAGAAGGTTTAGGTGTAATGGATTCTACAGCTTCTTCTCTATGTATGGATAATGATATTCCATTAATTGTATTCTCAGTTATGGAAAAAGGGAATATTAAACGTGCCGTGTTAGGCGAAAATATCGGAACAGTTGTAAGGGGGAAATAAATATGGGACAACAAGTATTGAAGTCTGCAAATGAAAAAATGGAAAAAGCGGTTGCTGCTTATTCACGCGAATTAGCAACAGTTCGCGCTGGTCGTGCAAACGCGTCTGTATTAGATAAAGTACAAGTTGATTACTATGGTGCACCAACACCAGTTGTGCAATTAGCGAACATTACAGTTCCAGAAGCACGTTTACTTGTAATTCAACCGTATGATAAAACTTCTATCGGTGATATCGAAAAAGCAATTTTAAAAGCAGATTTAGGCTTAAACCCTTCTAATGATGGAACTGTAATTCGTATTGCATTCCCTGCATTAACAGAAGAGCGTCGTCGTGATCTTGTAAAAGTTGTGAAAAAATATGCTGAAGAAGCAAAAGTTGCTGTTCGTAACGTACGTCGTGACGGTAACGATGATCTTAAGAAGCTTGAAAAAGCTGGCGAGATTACAGAAGACGATTTAAGAGGATATACTGAAGATATCCAAAAAGAAACAGATAAATATATTGCAAAAGTTGACGAAATCGCAAAAAACAAAGAAAAAGAAATCATGGAAGTGTAATAGCGATACTTTCGCAAATATGACCCTCTTCTTAAGGGGGTCTTTTTACACTTTTAGGCATACGTCTGCTTGTTGGAGGGTATGAATGATGTTTAAAAACTTTCCTTTTTTTAAAGGTAAAAAGGACACATCGTTTGATCATCTCGTTGAAGAAGTGAAAAAAGGATACATCCCAGAACATATTGCCATCATTATGGATGGTAATGGAAGGTGGGCAAAGAGGAGAGCGATGCCTCGTATTGCGGGACATCATGAAGGCATGCAAGTTGTAAAGAAAATCACAAAATTTGCAAGCAAACTTAATGTGAAAGTATTAACTCTTTATGCTTTTTCAACTGAGAACTGGAAAAGACCGAAAAAGGAAGTTGATTATTTAATGAAGCTTCCAGAAGAATTTTTAGGTACATTTTTACCAGAATTGATTGAAGAGAACGTACAAGTCCGTGTAATAGGGCAACAAGATCGTCTTCCTACGCATACACGCAGAGCGATGGAGAAGGCCATGGAAGAGACGAAAGAGAATACGGGATTAATTCTGAATTTCGCGTTAAACTATGGAAGTCGAGATGAAATCGTTTCTGCTGTGCAACATATGATGAAAGATCGTGAGGAAGGAAAAGTTCGTGTTGAAGATGTAAGCGAAGAAATGCTTTCTTCCTACTTAATGACGAGTTCTTTACCTGACCCAGAGTTGTTAATCCGTACGAGCGGAGAGCTACGTATTAGTAATTTCATGTTATGGCAAATTGCATATTCGGAATTTTGGTTTACAGATGTGTATTGGCCAGATTTTACCGAGGAACATTTGCTAAATGCGATTACAGACTTTCAGCATAGAGGGCGCAGATTCGGAGGCGTGTAGAAAGAGAGGGTTTGGTAGTGAAACAGAGAATTATTACTGGAGTGGTTGCTGCCGCGCTATTCATTCCCATCGTAATTTACGGTGGCGTGCCTTTTACGGTTTTAGTGTATGCACTTGCTTCTATAGGTTTATATGAATTAATTCGTATGAATAAGCTTACGCTTATTTCAGTACCAACAGTTTTAGCTGCAGTATTATTATGGATTATTTTAATTCCAAGTAGTGCATCAGAACTGTTTACTTGGATTGGATTAGGTAAATTAGAAATCACATTTGTGATTGTTCTATTACTTTTATCATATACAGTCCTTTCTAAGAATACATTTACTTTTGACAATGCTTCATTTTTACTAATGGCAACAACATATGTTGCAATGGGATTCTTATATTTGAATGAAACGAGAATTTTAGGAATTAAATATGTGTTTTGCGCATTATTTGTTATATGGGCTACTGATTCAGGCGCATATTTCGTAGGAAAAGCATTAGGAAAAAGAAAGTTATGGCCAGAAATTAGTCCAAATAAAACGATTGAAGGTTCATTAGGCGGCATCGTTTGTGGAATTATTGTAGCGCTTGTTTACAACATGTTTTTCCCAGTGGAATCGAATGTAGTAATTTTAATTGTGCTGACAATTATCATTTCTATTTTTGGACAAATTGGTGATTTAGTACAATCTGCATTTAAACGTCATTATGGCGTAAAAGATTCAGGTACAATTTTACCTGGACATGGTGGTATATTAGATCGAACAGATAGTTGGTTATTCGTTTTACCAATTCTCTACTTCTTATTACAATACAATTAATAAATGAACGAGGGGTTGGAGTCATGAAAAACATTAGTTTATTAGGTGCAAGCGGATCAATTGGTACACAAACTTTAGATGTATTACGCTCGCACCCAGACCAATTCCGTCTCGTTGCTTTTTCTGTAGGGAAAAATATTGACTACGCAGTAAAAGTCATTCAAGAATTTTCTCCGCAAATTGTCTCTGTGCAAAGAGAGGAAGATGTTTTAAAATTACAAGCTGTCTCTGGTAATACAAAAATTGTATATGGTAGTGAAGGACTTTTAGAAGTAGCATTACATCCAGATGCGGAGATCGTAGTAAATGCTGTTGTAGGTAGCGTAGGGTTGTTACCAACACTTCGTGCAATTGAGGCGAAAAAAACAATTGGAATTGCAAACAAAGAAACGTTAGTAACTGCAGGGCATCTTGTAATGGAAGCAGCGCGAAAACATAATGTTTCGTTACTTCCAGTAGACAGTGAACATTCAGCTATTTTTCAATGCTTGAATGGTGAAAATGAAAAAAGAATTTCTCGACTAATTATAACGGCTTCTGGTGGAAGTTTCCGTGATAAAACGAGAGATGAATTGTATCATGTGACCGTAGAAGATGCGCTTCGACATCCAAACTGGTCAATGGGTTCGAAAATTACAATTGATTCTGCTACAATGATGAATAAGGGGCTAGAAGTAATTGAAGCACATTGGCTTTTTGGTATCCCTTACGAGCAAATCGATGTTGTTTTACATAAAGAAAGTATTATTCATTCTATGGTTGAATTTGAAGATCGTAGTGTGATGGCACAGCTTGGCTCACCTGATATGCGAGTACCAATTCAATACGCACTTACATATCCTGATCGATTGCCTCTTTCAGACACAAAGCAGTTAAATTTATGGGAAATGGGTACATTGCATTTTGAGAAAATGAACCAAGAACGTTTCCGTTGCTTGCGCTTTGCGTATGAAGCTGGAAAAACAGGTGGAAGTATGCCGGCTGTAATGAATGCAGCGAATGAAGTAGCTGTTGAAGCTTTTTTACAAAAGAGAATTGGTTTCTTAACAGTGGAAGACCTCATTGAAAAAGCAATGAACCATCACAATGTCATTGCACGTCCGAGCTTAGAGGAAATTCTGGAAATTGATGCAACCACAAGACGGTTTGTGATGGAACAAATTTAGCAAAGGTGGTATGGAATTGAATACAGCGATTGCCTTTATATTAATTTTCGGTGCACTCGTATTTTTCCATGAGCTAGGGCATCTATATTTCGCAAAAAGAGCAGGTATTTTATGCCGTGAGTTTGCGATTGGTTTTGGTCCGAAAATATTCTCATTTGAAAAGAATGAAACGGTGTATACGATTCGATTATTGCCCCTTGGTGGCTATGTAAGAATGGCTGGCGAGGATGCAGATACAGTTGAGTTAAAGCCTGGGAAAAAGGTTGGCCTTGTATTAAACGAAAAAGACGAAGTTGTAAAATTAGTTTTTGATGGATATGAAAAGTATCCAAATGTTCGCGTGATTGAAGTGGAACAAGCTGATTTAGAGCATAATTTAACAATTTCGGGTTATGAAGAGTACGAGGAAGAGCTTCAAACATTCCGAGTGAATGAAAAGGCTCGTATTATTACTGCCGGTGAAGAAATTCAAATTGCTCCGTATAATAGACAGTTTGGCTCTAAGAAATTAGGTCAACGTGCTTTAACGATCTTTGCGGGTCCTGCAATGAATTTCATTTTAGCATTTGTTATTTTTGTGATTCTTGGATTTGTACAAGGTGTTCCTGTTGACAAACCAATGGTCGGAAAAGTGATGGAGAATAGTGCGGCAGAGCAAGCTGGATTAAAAGAAAATGATACAATTCAAGCTATTGATGGGAAAAACACAAGTACATGGAAAGATGTTGTTACCATTGTACGTGAAAATCCGAATAAAGAAATTACGTTACAAGTAAAGCGTGATAGTGAACAGTTTAATGTGAAAGTAACGCCAACGCTTGATAAAGAAGGTAAAGAAGAAGTTGGTAGAATCGGTGTTTACTCTCCTGTAGAAAAAACAGTGATGGGTTCTATTAAATCAGGTTTTGAACAAACATACCAATGGACGAAACTAATTTTTGAGTCTCTTGTGAAATTAGTAACCGGCCAATTCTCTATTAATGAGTTGTCAGGTCCAGTAGGAATTTATAATCTAACAGATCAAGTTGTAGATTATGGATTTACGCGTGTATTAAGTTTAGCAGCCGTTTTAAGTATTAACCTTGGTTTATTTAACCTACTACCAGTTCCTGCTTTAGACGGTGGACGTTTGTTCTTCTTCTTAATTGAGGCGTTACGCGGGAAACCAATTGACCGTCAAAAAGAAGGAATGGTTCACTTTATTGGTTTTGCATTATTAATGTTACTTATGTTAGTAGTAACTTGGAATGACATTCGTAAGTTTTTCTTGTAAAATAAAGTGAAACTTATAATGAAATAGAGCTCGTAGAATAAAATCCCTCACCTAACTCGAGGTGAGGGGTTTTCCTGCGTATAAGAGTAAAATGAAGAGGTGCGAATAAATGAAACAAAGTATGGTATTTAGTCCTACATTACGTGAAGTTCCAGCTGATGCTGAAATTAAGAGTCATCAGTTATTACTTCGTGCAGGTTTTATGCGTCAAAATGCTTCTGGTATTTATAGCTTTTTACCATTTGGATTAAAAGTGCTACACAAAGTAGAACGAATCGTTCGAGAAGAAATGGAGCGCGCAGGTGCTGTAGAATTATTAATGCCAGCGATGCAAGCTGCAGAATTATGGCAAGAGTCAGGTCGTTGGTATTCTTACGGATCTGAATTAATGCGTATGAAAGATCGTAATGCTCGTGAATTTGCATTAGGAGCGACACATGAAGAAGTAATTACGGATCTTGTACGTGATGAAGTGAAATCATATAAAAAATTACCGTTAACATTATATCAAATTCAAACAAAATTCCGTGATGAACAAAGACCTCGTTTCGGTTTATTACGTGGAAGAGAGTTTCTAATGAAAGATGCATACTCTTTCCATGCTACACAAGAGAGCTTAGATGAAGTGTACGATCGCTTATACAAAGCATACTCTAACATTTTCGCTCGTTGTGGCTTGAATTTCCGTGCGGTTATTGCTGATTCAGGAGCAATGGGCGGAAAAGATACACATGAATTTATGGTATTATCTGATGTTGGTGAAGATACAATTGCATACTCTGATACATCTGATTATGCAGCGAACATCGAAATGGCTCCTGTTGTAGCTACGTATACGAAGAGTGACGAAGCAGAAAAAGCGCTTGAAAAAGTAGCAACACCAGACCAAAAAGCAATTGAAGAAGTATCTGCCTTCTTAAACATCGAAGCTGAAAAGTGCATTAAGTCTATGGTATTTAAAGTAGATGAGAAATTAGTAGTTGTACTTGTTCGTGGTGATCATGAAGTAAACGATGTAAAAGTGAAAAATGTATACGGTGC
This sequence comes from Bacillus cereus group sp. Bc010, assembly GCF_027716745.1. Taxonomy (NCBI): domain Bacteria; kingdom Bacillati; phylum Bacillota; class Bacilli; order Caryophanales; family Bacillaceae; genus Bacillus; species Bacillus cereus group sp. Bc010. Next base: position 112,720 of record NZ_JAQFUY010000003.1, on the reverse strand, counting down.
TTCCGTTGTTGAGCTTGCCTCTCATGAAGAAGTAAAAGAATTATTAAATTGTGAAGTTGGTTCATTAGGTCCAATTGGTGTAACAGGTGATATTGAAATTATTGCTGATCACGCTGTAGCATCGATTGTCAACGGATGTTCAGGAGCTAACGAAGAAGGGTTCCATTATGTAAATGTAAATCCAGAACGTGACTTTAAAGTAAGTCAATATACGGATTTACGATTCATTCAAGAAGGAGATCAATCTCCAGACGGAAACGGAACAATTCTTTTCGCACGCGGAATTGAAGTTGGTCATGTATTCAAATTAGGAACTCGTTATAGTGAAGCAATGAACGCAACATTCCTAGATGAAAACGGAAAAACACAACCACTTATTATGGGTTGTTACGGCATTGGTGTGTCTCGTACAGTGGCAGCAATTGCAGAGCAGTTTAATGATGAGAACGGTTTAGTTTGGCCAAAAGCTGTTGCACCGTTCCATGTGCATGTAATTCCAGTAAATATGAAATCTGATGCACAACGTGAAATGGGTGAAAACATCTATAACTCATTACAAGAGCAAGGATATGAAGTATTACTAGATGATCGTGCAGAACGTGCAGGCGTTAAATTTGCTGATGCTGATTTATTCGGCCTTCCAGTTCGCGTGACAGTTGGTAAAAAAGCAGACGAAGGTATTGTAGAAGTGAAAGTACGTGCTACAGGTGAGTCTGAAGAAGTGAAAGTAGAAGAGCTTCAAACATATATTGCTAATATTTTAAAATAAGAAGAGGTACCTCATAACGAGGTACCTTCTCTTTCTTTGTAAACGTATTTTGTAAAAGAAGAAGGGAGAAATCTTTCTTTGTAGTACGTTTCAATTTATAATAGCAAATGGAAGGAGAGTGCTTATGTCTTTAACAAATGAACAACAAGAGCGATTTCAAATTTTGCTCCAGCAGTTGCAAATACCAGAAGACCTTATAAATCAATATTTACAAGGCGGTGGCATTGAAAAGCTAGTTATTGATAAAGCGAATAAAAGTTGGCATTTTGACTTACAAGTGCCGCGTATTTTGCCTACAGAATTATATGAATTGCTAGAAACAAAGCTTAAGCAATCATTTTCTCATATTGCAAGAACAACATTTGCATTAGAAACAGAGAACAAACAATTTACTGAAGAAGAAGTGAGGGCGTATTGGCCACTTTGTACGGAACGAATTACATTTTCACCTATGTTTGCTTATTTAAAGAAGCAGCTTCCGCAGGTTAATGGAGTGAAGTTACTTATAAATGTGAATAATGAGCTGGAATCTACTGCTTTAAAGAAAAACGTTGCGAAACCAGTAGGGGATCAATACGAGGCTTTTGGATTCCCGCGTTTCCAGCTAGACACACATATACAGCAAAATACAGAAGAAATGCAAAAGTTTCGTGAGCAAACGCAGCAAGAGGACCGCGAGCGTGTTATACAAGCTATGGAAGAAATGGCGAAGAAGCAAGCTGAAGAAAGTAGCGTTGTGCATGAAGGACCGATCACACTCGGGTATCTTATTAAGCCAGATGAAGAGATTACACCGATGCGAGAAATTCAAGATGAAGAAAGAAGAAAAACAGTTCAAGGATATGTCTTCCATGTGGAAACGAAAGAGCTTCGTAGTGGACGTACGTTATTAACTTTAAAAATAACGGATTATACAGATTCGATTATGATCAAAATGTTCTCACGTGATAAAGAAGATATTCCAATGCTACAATCCTTGAAAAAAGGAATGTGGGTGAAGGCTCGTGGTTCTGTTCAAAATGATACATTTGTTCGAGATTTAGTAATGATTGCAAATGATATTAATGAAATAACAGGACCGTCTCGTAAAGATAAAGCACCAGAAGGCGAAAAACGTGTAGAGCTGCATCTTCACACGCCAATGAGTCAAATGGATGCTGTTACTCCAGTTTCTAAGCTTGTTGCTCAAGCAGGTAAATGGGGGCATGAGGCTATTGCCATTACAGACCATGCTGTTGCACAGTCATTCCCAGAAGCATATTCAGCTGGGAAAAAAGCCGGAATTAAAGTTATATATGGTGTGGAAGCAAACTTAGTGAATGACGGTGTACCAATAGCGTATAACGAAGCGCATCGTTTACTTGCAGAGGAAACGTATGTTGTTTTCGACGTTGAGACGACAGGTTTATCAGCTGTATATGATACAGTTATTGAGTTAGCTGCTGTAAAAGTAAAAGGCGGCGAAATTATTGGCCGCTTTGAATCTTTTGCAAATCCGCATCAACCATTATCGGCAACGATCATTGAATTAACAGGTATTACAGATGATATGTTAACCGACGCACCAGAAGTGGACGAAGTGTTTAAAAAGTTTGAAGAATGGATGGGCGACCATACACTTGTTGCTCATAACGCAAGCTTCGATATGGGCTTTATTAACGTAGGATTTAAAAAAGCTGGTTTAGAAAAAACAAAAAATCCAGTAATAGATACGTTAGAGCTTGCACGATTCTTATTCCCAGAAATGAAAAATCACCGTTTAAATACGTTGTGTAAAAAGATGGATATCGAATTAACGCAACATCACCGTGCAATTTATGATACAGAAGCAACGGGATATTTACTTGTAAAAATGTTAAAAGAGGTAATTGAAAAAGGTTTTGAATATCACGATCAATTAAACGATAGTATGGGACAAGGGGATGCATATAAACGCGGGCGTCCAAGTCATATGACATTACTTGCTACATCGGATGTTGGATTGAAAAATTTATATAAACTTGTTTCATATTCTCATTTAAATTACTTTTACCGTGTACCACGAGTACCAAGATCACTATTAAAAAAGTATCGTGAAGGTATTTTAGTAGGAACGGCTTGTGATAAAGGTGAAGTGTTTGAGGCGATGATGCAAAAAGCTCCTGAAGAGGTAGAAGAAATTGCGCAGTTCTACGATTACATTGAAGTAATGCCACCAGAAGTGTTACGTCATTTAGTAGAGCGTGAACTCGTTCGAGATGAGGGACAATTAAAAACAATCATTTCTAACTTAGTAAAACTAGGTGAGACGTTAGATAAACCAGTTGTTGCTACCGGAAACGTACATTATTTAGATCCAGAAGATGCAATGTATCGTAAAATTTTAGTAAGTTCACAGGGTGGAGCGAATCCGTTAAACCGACATTCATTACCACCTGTACATTTCCGTACAACGGATGAAATGTTAGAGTGTTTCTCATTTTTAGGTGAAGACGTAGCGAAAGAAATTGTCGTAACGAATACACAAAAGATTGCATCATTAATTGGTGATGTTCATCCAGTAAAAGATGATCTATATACACCGAAAATTGAAGGTGCAGATGATGAAACGCGTGATATGAGTTATAAAATGGCGCGTAGCATTTATGGTGAAGAGTTACCTGAAATAGTAGAAGCCCGTTTAGAAAAAGAATTAAAAAGTATTATTGGTCATGGATTCGCCGTAATCTATTTAATTTCACATAAACTTGTGAAAAAATCATTAGTAGACGGATATCTAGTAGGTTCGCGTGGATCGGTAGGTTCATCATTCGTTGCAACGATGATGGAAATTACAGAAGTAAACCCATTACCACCACATTATGTATGTCCGAAGTGTAAGCAATCAGAATTCTTTAATGATGGTTCTGTAGGGTCTGGTTTCGACTTACCGGATAAAGAATGTCCTACATGTAATGTTCCATACGTAAAAGATGGACATGATATTCCGTTCGAAACGTTCCTTGGATTTAAAGGAGATAAGGTACCCGATATCGATTTGAATTTCTCCGGGGAATATCAACCACGTGCCCATAACTATACGAAAGTACTGTTCGGTGAAGATTATGTATATCGTGCAGGAACGATTGGTACAGTTGCGGAAAAAACGGCTTATGGATATGTAAAAGGTTATGCGAACGATCATAACTTGACGATTCGAAATGCAGAAATTGATCGCTTAGTAGCAGGATGTACCGGTGTAAAACGTACAACAGGACAGCATCCAGGTGGTATTATCGTTGTGCCAGATTACATGGACATTTTTGATTTCTCACCGATACAGTATCCGGCAGATTCAATAGGGGCTGAGTGGAGAACGACACACTTTGACTTCCACTCGATTCATGATAATTTATTGAAACTTGATATACTAGGACACGATGATCCGACAGTTATTCGTATGTTACAAGATTTAAGTGGTATTGACCCGAAAACAATCCCAACGGATGATCCAGAAGTAATGAAAATTTTCTCAGGGCCAGAATCGTTAGGCGTAACGGAAGAACAAATTAACTGTAAAACAGGTACACTTGGTATACCAGAGTTTGGTACGAAATTCGTAAGACAGATGTTAGAAGAGACGAAACCGACGACATTCTCAGAGTTAGTCCAAATTTCTGGATTATCACATGGTACGGACGTATGGCTAGGTAATGCAAACGAATTAATTTATAACGGTACATGTACGCTGAGTGAAGTTATCGGTTGTCGTGATGACATCATGGTATATTTAATCTATCAAGGTTTAGACCCATCATTAGCCTTCAAAATCATGGAGTCAGTACGTAAAGGTAAAGGTGTACCAGAAGAATGGGAAGAGGACATGAAAAATAATAATGTACCAGGTTGGTATATTGATTCATGTAAGAAGATTAAGTACATGTTCCCTAAAGCCCATGCGGCTGCATACGTACTTATGGCCGTGCGTATTGCATACTTTAAAGTACATTTCGCGCTTCTATTCTATGCGGCATACTTTACCGTTCGTGCAGATGACTTTGACGTAGAAGCGATGGCGAAAGGTTCAGCATCTATACGTGCAAGAATTGATGAAATTGCGCAAAAAGGTTTAGATGCAGCGCCGAAAGAGAAGAGTTTATTAACGGTACTAGAAATGACACTTGAAATGTGTGAGCGTGGATACTCATTCCAAAAGGTTGATTTGTATCGTTCACATGCAACAGACTTTATTATTGATGGAGACTCATTAATTCCTCCATTTAATGCGGTACCTGGTCTTGGTACGAACGCAGCTTTAAGTATTGTGGAAGCTCGTAAAAATGGAGAATTCTTATCAAAGGAAGACTTGCAGCAGCGTAGTAAGGTTTCGAAAACAATTATTGAGTACTTAGATAGTCAAGGTTGTTTAGGTGATTTGCCGGATCAAAACCAGTTATCACTGTTCTAATAGGTAGGAAAAGTCTTTGCAAATCAACATTTGCTATGGTATACTATTAACCGAGATAACCATGTCATGTATATTGTGTGAAAAAAAGAGTGGGGAAACCCACTCTTTCGTGTTACTATCTACATTTTATTGATGTGGAGAGGTAAGAAATTTCTGTCGTATATACATATTTTGTTACAAGTTTTACTTCTTAAATTTGGTAATACTAAGACAGATATTCCCTGCTTAACGGCAGGGGCTTTTGTTAGCTAACGAGAAAGAATAAGATAGACCGTTCTATGGGCGGGGTCTTTTCTTGTAAATGGTACATGGCGGCAGGAAGGAGGCTGTTTATGGATAAGAAAGTCACAGAAGTTGTAGAAGCATTTGCGCAGCCAATCGTTGAAGAGTTAAATCTTGAACTTGTAGATGTAGAGTATGTGAAAGAAGGACAAGACTGGTTCTTACGCGTATTCATCGATTCTGAAAAGGGAGTCGACATTGAAGAATGCGGTGCGGTGAGTGAACGTTTAAGCGAAGCTTTAGATAAAGAGGATCCAATTCCTCATCTTTACTTTTTGGATGTGTCATCTCCTGGAGCAGAACGCCCATTAAAGAAAGAGAAAGACTTCCAGCAAGCGGTAGGAAAACAAGTGGCAATTAAAACATATGAGCCGATTGATGGTGAAAAGATGTTTGAAGGAAAAATGCTTTCCTACGATGGTACTACAATTACACTATTATTAACAATTAAAACACGTAAAAAAGAAATCCAAATTCCAATGGACAAAGTTGCAAATGCGCGACTTGCTGTTACGTTTTAGTTAGAAGGGGGATCTTCATGAGCACTGAGTTGTTAGATGCCTTGCTCGTATTAGAGTCAGAAAAAGGAATTAGTAAAGATATTATTATTGATGCGATTGAAGCAGCGTTAATCTCTGCTTATAAACGCAATTTTAACCAAGCACAAAACGTTCGTGTGAGCTTTAACCCACAAGTGGGAACAATCCAAGTTTTAGCACGTAAAGACGTTGTTGATAATGTGTTTGATCCACGTCTTGAAATTTCTGTTGAAGAAGCAAGACAAATTAATCCAAACTATCAAGATGGTGACGTACTAGAAATTGAGGTAACGCCAAAAGATTTCGGTCGTATTGCAGCACAAACTGCAAAACAAGTTGTAACACAACGAGTGCGTGAAGCAGAGCGTGGTGTTATTTACTCTGAGTTTAGTGATCGTGAAGAAGATATCATGGTTGGTATCGTACAACGTCAAGATGCTCGTTTCATCTATGTAAGCTTAGGGAAAGTAGAAGCTTTATTACCTGTAAGTGAGCAAATGCCGAACGAACAGTACAAACCACATGATCGTATTCGCGTATTCATTACGAAAGTAGAAAAAACAACAAAAGGACCACAAATTTACGTATCACGTACACATCCTGGTCTTTTAAAACGTTTATTCGAAATGGAAGTTCCTGAAATTTATGATGGAACGGTTGAAATTCGTTCTGTAGCACGTGAAGCAGGAGATCGTTCTAAAATCTCTGTACATGCAGAGAACATTGATGTGGATCCAGTAGGTTCTTGTGTAGGACCGAAAGGACAACGTGTACAACGCATTGTAGACGAACTAAAAGGTGAAAAGATTGACATCGTTCGCTGGTCAAATGATCCAGTAGAATATGTTGCCAATGCTTTAAGCCCATCACAAGTTGTTAAAGTGCTTGTAGATGAAGAAGAAAAAGCAACAACTGTTGTTGTTCCAGACCACCAACTGTCATTAGCTATCGGTAAACGTGGACAAAATGCACGTCTTGCAGCTAAATTAACAGGTTGGAAAATTGATATTAAGAGTGAGTCTGATGCGAAACAACTTGGAATTGTAACAGAAGAAGATAGCGTAGTCGCATTCGGATTCGATTCAGTTGAAGACGAAATCGAGTAGAGGTGATGAGTATGAGCAATCGAAAAGTTCCGTTACGAAAATGTGTTGCAACGCAAGAAATGAAATCAAAACGAGAGCTCGTTCGCATTGTTCGTTCCAAAGAGGGAGAAGTGTCTATTGATTTAACTGGAAAGAAATCAGGACGAGGTGCTTATTTATCAAAAGATAAAGAAAGCATTCTTCAAGCTCAAAAGAAAAATGTTTTGGAACATCATCTAAAAGCGAAAATCGACAGTTCTCTTTATGAAGAACTTCTTGAGCTTGTTGAGAAGGAGTCGAAATAAGTGTCCGATTGGAAATCGTTTTTAGGACTAGCAAACCGGGCTCGAAAAATTATTTCGGGTGAAGAACTCGTTTTAAAGGAAGTACGAAGTGGCAAAGCAAAACTTGTGTTGCTATCTGAAGATGCGTCAGTAAATACTACAAAGCGTATTACGGATAAAACGACGTACTACAACGTACCAATGAGAAAGGTCGAAAATCGACAACAATTAGGGCATGCGATTGGGAGAGATGAGCGAGTCGTTGTAGCTGTGTTAGATGAAGGCTTTGCGAAAAAGCTGCGTAGCATGCTCGATACAAATTACCGGGGGTGAAGGTATGAGTAAAATTCGAGTGCATGAATATGCGAAAAAACATAATATCTCAAGTAAAGATCTTATGACAAAACTAAAAGAAATGAATATCGAGGTTTCGAATCATATGACAATGTTAGACGATGAAGTAGTAAACAAATTAGATAATGAGTATCAAACTGAAAAACCTTCTGTTGCAGATGAGTTTGAAGTAGAAGAAAAAGTTGTTCGTAGTAAAAAGAACAGCAATAAGAAAAAGAAAAAAGGCAAAGGAAACGAAGACAAGCGTCAAGAGAACTTTGCTGGAAGACAACAAACACAAACTGTAGAAACACCAGATAAAATTACTTTCTCTGGAAGTCTTACAGTAGGTGATCTTGCTAAGAAATTAAGTAAAGAGCCATCTGAAATTATTAAAAAGCTCTTCATGCTTGGAATTATGGCAACAATTAACCAAGACTTAGATAAAGATACAATTGAGTTAATTGCTAACGACTACGGTATTGAAGTAGAAGAAGAAGTAATTGTAAGCGAAACTGAGTTTGAAACATTCATCGATGAGCAAGATGATGAAGAGAACTTAAAAGAGCGTCCAGCTGTAGTTACAATCATGGGACACGTTGACCATGGTAAAACAACATTGCTTGACTCTATCCGTAACTCTAAAGTAACTGCTGGTGAAGCGGGTGGAATTACTCAGCATATTGGTGCATACCAAGTTGAAGTAAATGACAAGAAAATTACATTCTTAGATACACCTGGTCACGCGGCGTTTACAACGATGCGTGCTCGTGGTGCACAAGTAACGGATATTACAATCCTTGTTGTTGCAGCTGATGACGGTGTTATGCCACAAACAGTTGAAGCAATTAACCATGCGAAAGCAGCAGGAGTACCAATTATTGTTGCTGTGAATAAAATGGATAAACCAGCTGCGAACCCTGATCGCGTAATGCAAGAACTAACAGAATATGAATTAGTTCCAGAAGCATGGGGCGGAGACACAATTTTCGTACCAATTTCTGCGATTCAAGGTGAAGGAATTGACAATTTACTAGAAATGATTCTTCTTGTAAGTGAAGTAGAAGAGTATAAAGCAAATCCAAACCGCTATGCAACTGGTACTGTAATTGAAGCCCAACTTGATAAAGGTAAAGGAACTATCGCGACATTACTTGTTCAAAACGGTACGCTTCGAGTAGGAGATCCAATCGTTGTTGGAACTACATTCGGTCGTGTTCGTGCAATGGTAAGTGATATTGGTCGTCGTGTAAAAGTTGCTGGTCCATCAACTCCTGTTGAAATTACAGGTTTAAACGAAGTACCACAAGCAGGAGATCGTTTCATGGCATTCGCTGATGAGAAGAAAGCTCGTCAAATCGGTGAATCACGTGCACAAGAAGCGCTACTTGCTCAACGTGGTGAGAAATCTAAATTAAGCCTTGAAGATTTATTCCAACAAATCCAAGAGGGCGATGTAAAAGAAATTAACTTAATTGTGAAAGCGGACGTACAAGGTTCTGTAGAAGCAATGGCAGCATCACTACGTAAAATTGATGTTGAAGGTGTTAAAGTTAAAATTATCCATACAGGCGTAGGTGCGATTACAGAATCTGATATTATTTTAGCTTCTGCATCTAATGCAATTGTAATTGGATTTAACGTACGCCCAGATGTAAATGCGAAGCGTACAGCTGAATTAGAGAACGTTGATATTCGTTTACACCGCATTATTTATAAAGTAATCGAAGAGATCGAAGCAGCGATGCAAGGTATGCTAGATCCAGAATTTGAAGAAAAAGTAATCGGTCAAGCAGAAGTACGTCAAACGTTTAAAGTAACAAAAGTTGGAACAATCGCAGGTTGTTACGTAACAGATGGTAAAATTACACGTGATAGCGGCGTGCGTATTATCCGTGATGGTGTGGTAATCTATGAAGGTCAACTTGATACGTTAAAACGTTTCAAAGACGACGTAAAAGAAGTTGCTCAAAACTATGAGTGTGGTATTACAATTGAGAAATACAACGATCTTAAAGAAGGGGACATCATTGAAGCGTACATTATGGAAGAAGTGAAGCGATGATTATCGCTTCTCTCTCATTCGAGTGTATGATTTACGATGTGCATTCTTTAAAAGAGAAACGAGCAATTTTGCAACGGGTGTTAACTCGTGTGAAACAGCGTTATAACGTAGCTGTTTCAGAAGTAGGGCATCAAGATGTATGGCAACGTACAGAAATTGCGATTGTTTCCGTATCCTCAAATCGTGTTATTTGTGAAAAAGAAATGAATCGTGTACTTGAGTATATCGATTCATTTCCTGAAATTGAACGTACGATAACACAATTGGAATGGTATTGAATGAGGTGAAGAGTTATGAAATTACGTGCAAACCGTGTAGGCGAGCAAATGAAAAAAGAATTAGGCGACATCATCAGTCGTAAAATTAAAGATCCACGTGTCGGATTTGTTACTGTAACAGATGTACAAGTGAGTGGAGATTTACAAATTGCTACAGTATATATTTCTGTTTTAGGTGATGAAGAACAGAAAGAAAGTACATTAAAAGGTTTAGCGAAGGCAAAAGGCTTCATTCGTTCAGAAATTGGCCAACGTATTCGTCTTCGTAAAACGCCTGAAATTTCCTTTGAATTTGATGAATCTATCGGATATGGTCATCGAATTGATACACTTTTACATGAAATTAATAAAGAAGGTAAACGTGAAGAATAATGGATAGACATTTGTCTATCCATTTTTTCAATGTAAAATAAGTTTTAGGTAATGATTATGAAAGAATTACGATGAGGTGAACATATATGGAAGGTGTAGTATTATTACATAAGCCAAAAGGCATGACATCACACGATTGTGTATTTAAATTAAGAAAGATATTGCGTGAAAAACGAATTGGTCATACAGGAACATTAGATCCAGATGTAACAGGAGTATTGCCTATTTGTGTTGGACGAGCAACGAAGATTGCACAATTTTTAACAAGTGAAACGAAAACATATGAAGGTGAAGTAACATTAGGGTTTTCAACAACAACTGAAGATGCTTCAGGTGAAGTTGTGGAAACGAAACATGTAGATCGTGTTATTACTCGTAAAGAAGTGGAAGAGGTTCTTGCCGCATTAACAGGTACGATTGAGCAAATGCCTCCGATGTTTTCGGCTGTAAAAGTTAACGGGAAAAAATTATATGAATATGCAAGAGCAGGACAAGAGGTTGAACGTCCAGTTCGTACAATTACAATTCATGAATTTGTATTACTAGATGACCGTGAAGTGTTTGAAGGAGAAAATATTTCATTCCGTTTCCGTGTAACGTGTAGTAAAGGCACATATGTAAGAACATTAGCGGTAATGATTGGTGAAAAACTTGGTTTTCCATCACATATGTCTCACCTTGTAAGAACGGCTTCAGGTGAATTTGTATTAGAAGATTGCATATCATTTGAAGAAATTGAAGAAAACGTGCAAAATGGAACAGTAGAGTCTATCTTCATTTCAATTGATGAAGCGTTAAGTAAGTTCCCGAAAATGGTTGTAGATGAAAAGCAAGCAGAAAAAATAAAAAATGGTATGTTCTTAAAAAATGAATTGCAAATAACGGCGCCATTTATAACAGTGTTTGATAAAAACGATCGTTGCCTTGCAATTTATGAGCACCATCCAAAACACCCTGGTATGCTAAAGCCGATGAAAGTACTTGTGAATAATCAAGAACTAAAGCTATAATGAATTATTGGAAGGATTATTACAGAAAAAGGTGAATTCAAGCGTGAAACTTATTCATTTAACTCATCCACATGAACAAAATAAATTAGAATTACCACCTACTGTAATGGCATTAGGATTTTTTGATGGCATTCATTTAGGACATCAATGTGTGATTCGAACTGCGAAACAAATAGCGGATGAACGAGGATATAAAAGTGCAGTGATGACATTTTATCCGCATCCATCTGCTGTTTTAGGTAAAAAGGAAGCGCATGCGGAGTATATTACACCAATGTGTGATAAAGAAAAAATAGTCGAGAGTTTAGGAATCGATATATTATATGTTGTTAAATTCGATGAATCATTTGCAGGCTTATTGCCACAACAATTTGTAGATGATTATATTATTGGTTTAAATGTAAAACATGTAGTAGCAGGATTTGATTATTCATATGGACGTTTAGGAAAAGGAAAGATGGAGACTTTACCATTTCATGCAAGAGGGGAGTTTACACAGACTGTGATTGAAAAAGTTGAATTTCAAGAAGAGAAAGTAAGTTCTACGGCATTACGAAAGTTAATTCGAAATGGCGAAATGGAGCAAATTCCATCTATTTTAGGTAGAGCATATACAGTAGGAGGAACGGTTGTACACGGTGATAAACGTGGACGTCAAATTGGTTTCCCAACAGCTAATGTAGGTTTAAGTGATGAGTATCTATTACCACCTGTAGGTGTTTATGCAGTGAGATTAAAAGTTCACGATGAATGGTACGATGGTGTATGTAATATTGGATATAAACCAACCTTTAAAGAAGATGAGCGCCAACTATCTATTGAAGTGCACTTACTTGAATTTAACAAAGACATATATGATCAAAATGTTACAGTAGAGTGGCATATGCGTATAAGAGAAGAGAAGAAATTCAATGGCATCGATGAGTTAGTTGAACAAATCGCTAAAGATAAGAAAACAGCACAAGAATATTTTGCGAACGAAAAGAATATACTTGCTTTTTCAAATGAAAAGTAGTATTCTATGTTATGTACTTTATGACAACCATTGCTTGGCATTGCGACTCACCGACGCTTGCTAGGTAATCGGGGGTTTAATTAATAGGAGGTGAAATAGGATGGCTTTAACACAAGAGCGTAAAAATGAAATCATTGCACAATTTAGAACTCATGAGACTGATACTGGTTCTCCAGAGGTTCAAATTGCTGTCCTAACGGAGCAAATTAACACTCTAAACGAGCACTTACGTACTCACAAGAAAGATCATCATTCACGTCGTGGTCTATTAAAGATGGTTGGTAAACGTCGTAACTTACTAACTTACCTTCGTAATAGCGATATCACACGTTACCGTGAATTAATCACAAAGCTTGGCTTACGTCGATAGTCAAAGAAGCGGGAATATTCCCGCTTTTTTGTTAGGTAAAAATATATCTTCTACTCTTTATAGCTTACTTCATTTTCGGTAATACTAGAGGTAGAATATTGTGATATACTATCCATTTACATAGAAGAATTGAATACTTTAAATTGAGAGGGGTACTTAAATGAGTCAAGAAAAGCAAGTCTTCTCGATAGATTTAGCTGGTCGCCAGCTAACAGTTGAAACAGGTCAGCTTGCAAAGCAAGCGAACGGAGCAGTATTAGTAAGATATGGCGATACAGCGGTTCTATCTACAGCAACTGCATCAAAAGAAGCAAAAAATGTAGATTTCTTCCCACTTACAGTAAACTATGAAGAGCGTTTATATGCAGTCGGAAAAATTCCTGGCGGTTTCATTAAACGTGAAGGTCGTCCAAGTGAAAAAGCAATTTTGGCAAGTCGTTTAATCGACCGTCCAATTCGTCCACTTTTCGCAGATGGTTTCCGTAACGAAGTACAAGTTGTCAGCATCGTAATGAGTGTTGATCAAGATTGTTCTTCTGAAATGGCAGCTATGCTTGGTTCTTCATTAGCGTTATCGATTTCAGACATTCCATTTGAAGGTCCGATCGCGGGTGCAACAGTTGGTCGTATTAACGGCGAATTCGTTATCAACCCAACAGTAGAACAGCAAGAACAAAGTGATATTCACCTTGTTGTAGCTGGTACGAAAGATGCAATTAACATGGTTGAAGCAGGAGCAGATCAAGTGCCTGAGGAAACAATGTTAGAAGCAATTATGTTTGGTCATGACGAAATTAAACGTCTAATTGCATTCCAAGAAGAGATTGTACAAGCTGTAGGTAAAGAGAAATCAGAAGTGAAACTTTATGAAGTTGACGCTGATCTTAACCAATCTGTACGTGAAATGGCTGAGAAGGATATGCATTCTGCAATTCAAGTACATGAGAAACATGCACGTGAAGATGCAATTAACGAAGTGAAAAAGCGTGTAATTGAGCATTACGAAGCGCAAGAAGCTGATGCTGATACATTAGGACAAGTAAATGAGATTTTATATAAAATTGTAAAAGAAGAAGTACGTCGTCTTATTACAGTTGAGAAAATCCGCCCAGATGGCCGTAAAGGTGACGAAATCCGTCCATTAGCATCAGAGGTTGGCATTTTATCTCGTACACACGGTTCTGGTTTATTCACACGTGGACAAACACAAGCATTAAGTATTTGTACATTAGGCGCATTAGGCGATGTGCAAATTTTAGATGGCCTTGGTGTAGAAGAATCAAAACGCTTTATGCACCATTACAATTTCCCATCATTTAGTGTTGGTGAAACAAGACCAATGCGTGGACCAGGTCGTCGTGAAATTGGTCACGGTGCACTAGGAGAACGTGCTCTTGAGCCTGTAATTCCGTCTGAAAAAGATTTCCCATACACAGTCCGTCTTGTATCTGAAGTATTAGAATCAAATGGTTCTACTTCACAAGCGAGTATTTGTGGTAGTACTTTAGCAATGATGGATGCTGGTGTTCCACTTAAAGCTCCAGTTGCAGGTATTGCAATGGGCCTAGTTAAATCAGGTGAGCATTACACAATTTTAACTGATATTCAAGGTATGGAAGATCATTTAGGTGATATGGACTTTAAAGTAGCAGGTACAGCACACGGTGTAACTGCACTACAAATGGACATTAAAATCGATGGTCTATCTCGTGAAATTTTAGAAGAGGCATTACAACAAGCGAAAGTTGGTCGTATGCACATTCTAGATCATATGTTATCTGTAATTGCAGAGCCACGCACTGAATTATCAGCGTACGCTCCAAAGATTATTACAATGACAATTAACCCAGATAAAATCCGTGACGTTATCGGACCAAGCGGTAAACAAATCAATAAAATTATTGAAGAAACTGGCGTTAAAATTGACATCGAGCAAGATGGTACAGTATTCATTTCTTCAATAAATCAAGAAATGAACGACAAAGCTAAGAAAATTATCGAGGATATCGTTCGCGAAGTACAAGTAGGGGAAATCTACGAAGGAAAAGTGAAACGTGTTGAGAAATTCGGTGCTTTCGTTGAATTATTCAGCGGTAAAGATGGATTAGTTCACATTTCTGAACTTGCACTTGAGCGTGTAGGTAAAGTAGAAGACGTTGTGAAAATCGGTGATGTAATTACAGTTAAAGTTATCGAGATTGACAAGCAAGGTCGCGTGAATTTATCTAGAAAAGTATTGCTAAAAGAAGAGCAAGAAAAAGAAGCTGCTAAAGAAGAAAACAAACAAGAGCAGCAATAAGTAAAAGCCAGTTTAACTGGCTTTTTTTGTTATGTAAAAATATGATTTGCATATATTTTTATGTCAGTATAGGTATAGTTTTCATTATAACGCTCAAATTAACAAAGATAAGAAGGAAAATGGTTTTTTATATAGTTAATGGGAGGGTTTATATGAAAACTCGTATATTGGCATACATATGTATATTCTTTTTATATGTCAGTGCAGGTTCTTATTCTGTTTTTGCACAGGATCACTTATATGAAGAAATTCAAAAGCATGCAAAACAATATGAGATTGCACCGCAAAATGCGATGATTGATAAGATATGGAAAGCAACACCAGGATATAATGGAAGACAAGTTGATATGGAAGCATCCTATAACAATATGAAGAAATTAAAGCAGTTTGATCAAAAACATCTTGAATTCAAGGAAGTATCACCGAGTGTCCACTTAGAAGATTTATCACCAGCACCAATTTATAGAGGTCATCCGGATAAAAAGATGGTCGGGTTAACAATAAATGTGGCATGGGGAAATGAGTATTTGCCTCGTATATTAGAAATATTGAAAAAACATGATGTGAAGGCGACCTTCTTTTTAGAAGGACGTTGGGTGAAAGAAAATTTACGATTTGCAAAAATGATTGTCGATGCAAAGCAAGAAGTTGGAAATCATTCTTACACACACCCTAATATGAAAACATTATCGTCTGATGAAATAAGAGATCAGTTACAAAAAACAAATCGAATGATCGAAGCAGCTACGAATCAAAAGGTAAGATGGTTTGCACCGCCGAGTGGAAGTTTTCGGGATGAAGTGGTGAAAATTGCAGATGATTTTCAAATGGGAACGATTATGTGGACTGTTGATACAATTGATTGGAAGCGACCTGAGCCAGGTGTACTATTGCAGAGAGTAATGAGAAAAATACATCCAGGTGCTATCGTATTAATGCATCCTACTTCGTCCACAACAGAAGCATTAGATACAATGATTACAAAATTGAAGGAACAAGGATATAAAGTAGGGAATATAACAGAATTACTGGATGAAAAACGTGTGGATTAAATACATTTGCATGACATTCATCCTTAAACTTGTTATCATTAAATAATAGCACTTATTTAGAGAAACTGGCATTAGGAGGAAAGTTTTTGATTAAAAAATATACTTGTAAAAATGGTGTAAGAATAGTTATGGAGAATATACCAACTGTAAGATCGGTTGCGATTGGTATTTGGATCCATGCAGGATCAAGAAATGAAAATGAAAAAAATAACGGGATTTCTCACTTTTTAGAGCATATGTTCTTTAAAGGAACAGAAACACGTAGTGCACGTGAAATTGCAGAATCATTTGATAGCATTGGCGGACAAGTGAATGCTTTTACTTCAAAAGAATACACTTGTTACTATGCAAAAGTGCTAGATGAGCATGCTAAATATGCTCTAGATGTATTAGCAGATATGTTCTTTAATTCAACATTTGATGAAGAAGAACTGAAAAAAGAGAAGAATGTCGTATGTGAAGAAATTAAAATGTACGAAGATGCTCCAGATGATATTGTGCATGATATGTTAACGAAAGCAACATATGAAACGCATCCGCTTGGATACCCTATTTTAGGAACAGAAGAAACGCTTAATACGTTTACAGGTGATACGCTACGTCAATATATTAAGGATCATTACACACCTGAAAATGTAGTTGTATCAATTGCAGGAAATATTGATGAAGCCTTTTTACAAACAGTAGAGCAATATTTCGGTAGTTATGAAGGAACGACAAACCGTGAACAAGTACATAGCCCAATTTTCCATTTTAATAAGGTAGCACGTAAAAAGGAAACAGAACAAGCTCATTTATGTTTAGGATATAAAGGCTTACAAATGGGACACGAAGATATTTATAACTTAATTGTATTAAATAACGTTTTAGGCGGTAGTATGAGTAGCCGTTTATTCCAAGAAGTACGTGAGCAACGCGGGTTAGCTTACTCAGTATTCTCTTACCATTCTTCTTATGAAGATACAGGTATGTTAACGCTGTATGGCGGAACAGGTAGCCAACAATTAGATACACTGTATGAAACAATGCAAGAAACATTAGAAACATTAAAAAATACAGGTATTACAGAAAAAGAGCTTATGAATAGTAAAGAGCAATTAAAAGGAAACTTAATGTTAAGTTTAGAAAGTACGAATAGTCGTATGAGCCGTAATGGTAAAAATGAATTGCTACTTCGTAAGCACCGTTCACTTGATGAGATTATTGAAAGTGTAAACACGGTAACAAAAGAAAATGTAGATGAGTTAATTCGTAACATGTTTACAGATGAATTTTCTGCAGCATTAATTAGTCCAGATGGAAAACTTCCAAAAGGAATAAAACTGTAATTACCATATATGATTTAAAAATAACCGTATCTCTTTTAAATGAGATACGGTTATTTTTTGTGGGTATATAGAATAGGTACTAATTATGGATAACTTAAATGAATAATTTGGGTAGGGGGAGAGAGTATGCGATTAAGTGAACTAAGTGGGAAAGAAATTGTTAATTTAGAAAGAGCAGAAAAAATGGGGGTTTTAGGCTATGTGGATTTAGAGATTGATGAGAAGGATGGACAAATACAGGCTCTTATTATACCTGCTGGGAAATGGGGAGGTTTTAAAAAGGAACCACAAGAAATAAGAGTCGCATGGAGTCAAATAAAAAAAGTGGGTCATGATATGATTCTTTGGGATATTACAAATCGTTCAAATTCGAAGTGAAAGATGGCCATTTTGGTCATCTTTTTTGTACATTTTACTCAGAGCAAAATCCAACATAATGTCTTTTCCTACGCCGAATTTTGAGGTGGGGCCTTCCTGCATACAAATAGGGGGATACATGATGGGTGCTTTTTGTTTTTCAATCACCTAAAACTCGTACATTACATATGATGTGGAGGAAAAAGAAAAAGTAGGCACTTTTCTTATAAATGACAGAAAAAGAAGGTGAATTAGGGAATGTTGACTGAGATGCATATTGCTGTCATAGGAGGAGATGCAAGACAGCTAGAAGTAATTCGCAAGCTCGTTGAATTGGATGCGAAACTTTCATTGATAGGGTTTGATCAGTTAGACCATGGCTTCACAGGGGCAGCAAAAGAAAGTATACAAAATTTAGATTTCACTTCTGTAGATGCAATTATTTTGCCAGTTGCAGGTACAAATGCCAAGGGAGAAGTAGATACTATTTTTTCAAATGAAAAAGTTTCTATAACGAAAGAACAAATTGAAAATACACCAGAACATTTTACTATATATTCAGGTATTGGTACGCCTTACTTGGAAAATCTCGTATCTACTACAAACCGTAAACTAATTAAATTATTTGATCGTGATGATGTGGCAATCTACAATTCTATACCAACTGTAGAAGGTACATTAATGATGGTAATTCAACATACCGACTATACAATTCATGGTTCTAATGTAATGGTTTTAGGATTTGGTAGAACAGGGATGAGCGTTGCCAGAGCATTTCAATCATTAGGAGCCCATGTCAAAGTTGGAGCAAGACGATCAGAACATATTGCACGTATTACAGAAATGATGTTTTCTCCTTTTCATATGCAGGACATTGAGAAAGAAGTAGGGGATATCGATATTGTCATTAATACAATTCCTCATCTCGTTGTGACAGCGAATGTCATTTCAAAAATGCCAGCTCATACGTTAGTAATTGATTTAGCTTCTAAACCAGGTGGTACCGACTTTAGATATGCGGAAAAAAGGGGAGTTAAAGCGCTGTTAGCACCTGGATTACCAGGTATTGTTGCTCCAAAAACAGCAGGACAAATTTTAGCGAACGTTCTTTCTCAGTTATTAGCAGAAGATGTAATCGCAAGAAAGGAGAATGGGGAATGAATTTAAAAGGGAAAAGAATAGGGTTTGGTTTTACTGGTTCACATTGTACGTACGAAGAAGTAATGCCTCATTTAGAAAAGTTAATTGCTGAGGGAGCTGAAGTGCGTCCAGTTGTTTCTTACACTGTTCAATCAACAAATACGAGATTTGGAGAAGGGGCAGAGTGGATTAAAAAGATTGAAGAAGTAACAGGTTTTAAAGCGATTAATTCAATCGTTGGCGCAGAACCGCTAGGACCTAAAATTCCACTAGATTGTATGGTAATTGCACCACTAACAGGAAATTCTATGAGTAAATTTGCTAATGCAATGACAGACTCTCCGGTATTAATGGCAGCGAAAGCGACGCTAAGAAATGGTAAGCCCGTCGTATTGGCTGTTTCGACGAATGATGCGTTGGGGCTTAATGGGGTAAATCTCATGCGCCTAATGGCTACAAAAAACATCTACTTCGTCCCATTCGGTCAAGATGCACCAGAGAAAAAACCAAATTCAATGGTAGCTCGCATGGAGTTACTGGAAGATACAGTATTAGAAGCGCTGCAAGGGAAGCAATTGCAACCGGTTGTCGTAGAAAAATTCAGATATATGAATTAAAAAACGAAAAAAAACGGACAATTTTCGATGAAACCATCATTCTTACTGTAGAATATGATAAAATTAACGTTATTAAGATTAGAAGGGGTATTGTATACTCCTTCTCATTCTAAGTTATAGAAGGATTGGTATCTAGAAAGGGGCATAGTGATGGAAAAGCAAAAAACTTTTCATGTCGCTGTAGTTGGAGCAACCGGCGCAGTTGGTGAACAAATGTTAAATACTTTAGAGAAACGAGAATTTCCAATTGGGAAGTTAACGTTACTTTCATCTAAACGATCTGCAGGTAAGAAACTTGTATTTAAAGGCGAAGAATTTACAGTTCAAGAGGCAACTCCTGAAAGTTTTGAAGGAGTAGATATCGCACTATTTAGTGCTGGTGGATCTGTATCAAAACAATTAGCGCCAGAAGCAGCAAAGCGCGGTGCGATTGTTGTTGATAATACAAGTGCATTCCGTATGACAGAAAACGTGCCACTTGTTGTACCTGAAGTAAATGAAAACGACTTAAAAGAACATAACGGTATTATTGCAAATCCAAACTGTTCTACAATTCAAATGGTAGTAGCTCTTGAGCCAGTTCGTCAGCAATATGGTTTAAAACGAGTAATCGTTTCCACATATCAAGCTGTATCAGGTGCTGGTGCGGCAGCGATTGAAGAACTTCATGAACAATCACAAGCAATCTTAAATGGTGAAGAAGTAAAGGCGAATGTTTTACCTGTATCAGGTGATAAGAAACATTTCCCGATTGCTTTCAACGCGATTCCACAGATTGATAAGTTCCAAGATAATGGATTTACATTTGAAGAAATGAAAATGATTAATGAAACGAAAAAAATTATGCATATGCCAGAGCTAGAAGTAGCGGCAACATGTGTACGTTTACCAGTTGTATCAGGTCACTCTGAGTCTGTTTACATTGAAGTAGAAAAAGAAGGCGTAACAGTAGAGGAATTAAAGAACTTACTTGCAAATGCGGAAGGTATCGTTCTGCAAGATAACCCAGAAGAGCAATTATATCCAATGCCAGCTACTGCAGTAGGTAAAAACGAAGTATTCGTTGGAAGAATTCGTAAAGATTTAAATAACGATAAAGGATTCCATCTTTGGGTCGTATCTGATAACTTATTAAAAGGCGCTGCATGGAATTCTGTTCAAATTGCAGAGCGCTTAGTAAAATTACAATTAGTGTAAACGGCTAAGAGAAGGTGCAAAATATGAAAATTATTGTTCAAAAATTTGGTGGCACATCTGTACGTGATGAAAATGGACGTAAGCATGCGCTTCATCATATAAAAAAATCGCTAGATGCGGGTTATAAAGTAGTGAGTGTCGTATCTGCTATGGGTCGTAAAGGTGAACCATATGCAACTGATACGTTGTTAAGTCTTGTAAATCAAGAGGAATCTCACATTTCTAATCGTGAGCAAGATTTATTATTATCATGCGGAGAATTAATCTCAGCAATCGTTTTCTCTAACATGTTAAATGAGAACGGTATAAAAGCAGCGGCATTAAATGGTGCACAAGCTGGTTTTGTAACAAATGATGATTTTACAAATGCTAAGATTATTGAAATGAATTGTGATCGTATACACGAAGAGCTAGAAAATGTAGATGTAATCGTTGTGACAGGATTCCAAGGACAAACGAAAAAAGGTGATACGACAACACTTGGACGCGGAGGTAGTGATACTTCAGCTTCAGCTTTAGGTGTTGCGCTTCATGCTGAATATATCGATATCTTCACAGATGTAGAAGGTGTGATGACTGCAGATCCTCGCATTGTAAAAGATGCACGTCACCTTCAAACTGTAACGTATAACGAAATTTGTAACATGGCATACCAAGGTGCAAAAGTCGTTCATCCACGTGCAGTTGAAATTGCGATGCATGCAAAAGTACCGCTTCGTGTACGTTCTACGTACTCTGATAGTGAAGGTACGCTTATTTCAGCATCTGACGGCGCTACAAAAGGCCGTGATGTAGAAGAACGTCCTGTTACAGGTATTGCACATGTATCAAATGTGACGCAAATTAAAGTACTTGCAAAAGAAACAGCATATGATTTGCAGCAGCATGTGTTTAAAGAAATGGCGAATGAAGGAATCAGTGTCGATTTAATTAACATTTCACCTACTGGGGTAGCTTATACGGTGAGTGATAATGTATCAAATCGTGCAGTTGAACTATTACAAAACCTTGGATATGAGCCAATTGTGACAGAGCATTGTGCGAAAGTATCTATTGTAGGAGCTGGAATGGCAGGATACCCAGGGGTTACTGCGAAAATCGTTACAGCTTTAGCTGAAAAAGGTATTCAAATTCTGCAATCAGCAGATAGCCATACGACAATTTGGGTTCTTGTAAAAGAAACTGATTTAGTGGAGGCTGTAAATGCATTACATAGTGCGTTTGAGCTTTCAAAAGAAAAGCAACTGGAACAATAAGGAGTGAGACCATGATAGATTTTGGGACAATTGCAACCGCGATGGTAACACCGTTTGATATAAACGGCAATATCGATTTTGCAAAGACAACGAAATTGGTAAATTATTTAATTGATAACGGTACAACAGCAATCGTGGTAGGAGGAACGACAGGAGAATCTCCTACATTAACTTCAGAAGAAAAAGTAGCGTTATATCGCCATGTCGTATCTGTTGTCGATAAAAGGGTGCCCGTAATCGCTGGAACAGGTAGCAATAATACGCATGCTTCTATTGACTTAACGAAAAAAGCAACAGAGGTTGGTGTTGATGCAGTAATGCTAGTAGCACCGTATTATAACAAACCGAGTCAAGAAGGAATGTATCAGCACTTTAAAGCAATTGCTGAAAGCACGCCACTTCCGGTTATGCTATATAACGTTCCAGGACGATCTATTGTACAAATCTCCGTTGATACAGTTGTTCGTTTATCAGAAATAGAAAACATTGTTGCGATTAAAGATGCAGGCGGCGATGTGTTAACAATGACAGAAATCATTGAAAAAACAGCGGACGACTTTGCAGTATACAGCGGTGATGACGGTTTAACGTTACCAGCTATGGCAGTTGGAGCGAAAGGTATCGTTTCTGTAGCATCTCATGTTATCGGAAATGAAATGCAAGAAATGATTGCAGCGTTCCAAGCAGGTGAATTTAAGAAGGCGCAAAAATTACATCAATTACTTGTAAGAGTAACGGATTCATTATTTATGGCGCCAAGCCCAACACCAGTAAAAACAGCATTACAAATGGTTGGATTAGATGTAGGTTCTGTACGTTTACCACTTCTTCCGTTAACAGAAGAAGAAAGAGTAACGTTACAATCTGTTATGCAATCTATCCCTCGTTAATAAAAATGACCTAGTGTAGAACTAGGTCATTTTTTATTTGTATGAAAGTCTTTTCCTCTCTTTTCTTATCTTATCTATATATGTTTTTATAAGATCATTAACTGGTCTTTCATTATATATTGCAACATGTAAAAGAAAATAATCGTAACCCTTTAAAAGAATTAAAAAGTCATAGTTATTATAGAATGAACACTTGTATAAACGTATTAAAATACCAATTCTATTTTTCGGATAAATTGCTTCAAATATGACGTAATTCATAAAAAAAACTTCATTTTATAAGTTTTTTGTTCAATTCTAGAAAAATAAGTCTTGAAAATCTATATTATGAAATGAATTTAGAGTATTTATAGCTATTTCTTCAAAACGATATGGGGTACGAAATCGGAGTAAATATAAAGGACATCAGTTCGATAAGTTTGTTGGGAATGCGTTCTTTTCCTTTTTCTTTCGCACGATTTAACTTGTGTTCTATTTCTTGTATCAGGTATAATATGGCTAAGTAGCTTAGTACGGGTATGCTTAGCAAAATTGGTAAAAATTATAATTTGATTACATTTTCATATCATATCGAATAAGATATTTGATTTATATAATGAAAGAGAGGTGAAACCTGGTTTAAAAAATAAACAAGGACATGATATCGCATAACGGTAAGGACATTCGTCTTGGACGGTGAATATATGGTGGTTGTAGAGTTTCCCCTGGTGTCTCTGCAATTTTAGTGAAATCAGTGTTTGAAAGATTTTTAAACCAGGCAACAACATGAAGAGAAAAGAGAATGAGTCTGTTAAAGTATTTGCTCTTGGTGGAGTAGGTGAAATCGGGAAAAACATGTACTGTGTTGAAATTGATTCTGAAATCTTTATTGTAGATGCAGGGTTAATGTTCCCGGGAGATGAAATGTTTGGAATTGATATCGTTATTCCTGATATTACATATTTAGTAGAAAACCAAGAGCGAGTAAAAGGTTTATTTATTACTCACGGTCATGAAGATCATATTGGTGGCATTGTTTACGTACTTCGTAAATTATCAATTCCAGTGTATGCAACGAAATTAACGGTAGGACTTATACAAGAAAAACTTGGCGAAGCGGGTATGTTAGGCCGTGTAGATTTAAAAACAATCGATTCAAATTCAACAGTAGAATTTAATACTACAACGGTGTCGTTCTTTGGAACAACACATAGTATTCCAGATTCTGTTGGTGTTTGTTTCCATACATCAAAAGGTGCAATCGTATATACGGGAGACTTTAAATTCGATCAAACTCCAATTGGAAATAGTGGAGCAGACCTTGGGAAAATGGCTCAAATCGGAAATGAAGGCGTTCTATGCTTATTATCTGATAGTACAAATGCTGAGCGTCCAGGCTATACAGGTTCTGAAAAAGAAGTTGGTGTAGAAATTTCTAAAGTGTTCTACGGTGCAGAAGGACGTATTATCGTTGCTTCATTTGCATCGAATGTACATCGTATTCAACAAGTATTTGATGCAGCTGCTGAAACAGGACGAAAAGTAGCGGTTGTAGGACGTAGTATGGTGAAAGTGGTAGATATCGCAAGACGTCTTGGTTATTTAGATGTTCCAGAAGGTATGGTTATTTCACTACAAGAAGTAGACAATTTCCCAGAGAAAAAGGTAGCTATTTTAACGACAGGTAGCCAAGGTGAACCGATGGCAGCCCTTTCTAGAATGGCAAAGCAAGCTCATAAACAAATTTCAATTCGTAAAGGTGATACGGTTATTATCGCGGCATCTCCAATTCCAGGTAATGAAATATCTGTATCGAAAATTATTGATTTGTTATTTAGAGCGGGAGCTGAAGTTGTTTATTACGGTGAAAGAAAAGTTCACGTTTCAGGTCACGGTAGCCAAGAAGAATTAAAATTAATGTTAAATTTAATGAAACCGAAATATTTTGTACCCGTACATGGTGAGTTCCGTATGCAAAAAGCACATGCATACTTAGCTGAAGATGTAGGTATTGCAAGAGAAAATATCTTTATTGTAGAAAAAGGCGATGTAATTGGTTTTGGTGACGATGAAGCGAACTTAGTTGGCAAAGTGCAAGCTGGCAATGTGTTAATTGATGGATTAGGTGTAGGTGATGTTGGTAATATCGTTCTTCGAGATAGAAAAATGTTATCTCAAGATGGAATATTAGTAGTTGTTGTAACACTGGGTAAAGATGAAAAGAAAATTATCTCTGGTCCAGAAATCATTTCACGTGGATTTGTATATGTACGTGAATCAGAAGCGTTAATTGACCGTTCTACAGAGATTGTACGTATGATTGTTGAGCAATCAATTAAAGAATATTCAATTGAATGGTCTATGTTAAAACAAAATATTCGTGAATTATTAGGACAGTTCTTGTACGAAGAGACGAAGAGAAAACCTATGATTTTACCGATTATTATGGAAGTATAAAAAAGATCACCTTTACGGGTGATCTTTTTTCTTTTTCACTCTATCGAATGAAATTTATAACTTAAGAAATACTAGTTATATACGAGTGAAAGGGGATGCGATATGACAGAACGTGATCGTTATACAAATGAAGAGAAAGAGGCTGAGCCGAAAGAAACCGGAAAAGAAGCTTCAATAGTGGAAAAAATTCAGCAGCTTGGACAAACGAATGTACCGCAAATGAATGAATCACGTATTCATTGTTTAACAATTGTTGGACAGGTGGAAGGTCATGTTCAGTTGCCACCGCAAAATAAAACAACGAAATATGAGCATATTATTCCGCAAATTGTTGCGATTGAACAAAATCCGAAAATTGAAGGCTTGCTTTTAGTGTTAAATACAGTTGGAGGTGACGTTGAAGCTGGGCTAGCAATTTCTGAGATGGTCGCTTCACTTTCAAAACCGACAGTATCTTTAGTTTTAGGTGGAGGGCATTCTATCGGTGTACCGATTGCCGTTTCTACAGACTATTCATTTATTGCAGAAACTGCGACGATGACAATTCATCCGATTCGTCTAACAGGTCTTGTTATAGGTGTGCCACAAACATTTGAGTATTTAGATAAAATGCAAGAAAGAGTCATTCGCTTTGTGACGAAGCATTCGAAAGTAACGGAAGATCGTTTTAAAGAGCTTATGTTTGCGAAAGGGAATTTGACGCGAGATATTGGTACGAATGTAATTGGTGGAGATGCAGTGAAGTATGGTCTTATAGATGATGTCGGTGGTATCGGAAATGCGATTCGAAAATTAAACGAATTAATAGATGGTCGCGCGGATGATCATGCAGAAGGGACAATGTTACAATGATTTTATATACAATTATGCCAGAGCAACTCGTGTATCCAGCCGATTATTCGCAATGTGAAAGTCAAAAAGTCGTAAATATAAATGGTGTTGAATTAATGGTTTCAGAAGAAGAACATGGGTATTATTCTATTGTACGCGTGTTAAGTACGGATCCGCTTCACTACTTAGAGTTTGAGCCGGGACAGAAAATAACCTTTTAGCAAAAAGAAGGATTTTGTTTAGAAGCTATGGTATAATATAAAAAACAAGACGGTTGAGCAGCCATGAGAGGGCTGCTTTCTTCTGTTTATTTAACATTTTACAAGAAGTGTAAAAATAGAAGATATAAAGACCTGAAAAAATAGAGAAAACAAACATATAAGCAGAGTTTTTTAGGAAGTTTTACTTATATGTAGATCACGAGGTGAAGAAATGGCAAAACAAAAGCAAAGAGGGACGAAGGCAAAGACAAGACGTACGATAAAGCCAACTTTGTATTATGAAATCGTCGGTTTAACTCTTTTTGCACTTTCAATCATTACGATTTTACAGCTAGGCGTTGTAGGAAAATCGTTTGTGTTATTTTTTCGCTTCTTCTTTGGTGAGTGGTACATAATTGGTGTGTTAGGTGTAATAGCTTTATCCGTTTCATTCGTTATAAAACGTGGATGGCCGAACCTTTTAAATAAACGGTTAATCGGTTTTTATTTAATAGTATTGGCGATATTAATGTTTAGTCATATTACATTATTTAACCTTCTTACGAAAGATGGAGCAGTGCAAAATACTTCTGTTATTGTAAGTACGAAAGATAATTTCTTTCTTGAAATGAAAAAAGGGCCAGATAGCGTTCATTTAGGTGGTGGCATGTTTGGTGCACTTATGTTCGCGACTTGTTACTTCTTATTTGACGAAGTAGGAGCTTATATTATTGGTATTATTTTAGTTATTCTCGGTATACTTTGTATAACAAATAAGCATATTGGAGAAGTGTTAGCTCCAGTTGGCAGAATTCTTAGAAGTCAATTTCAAGTGATGCAAGGGGACTATAAAGATTGGAGAGCCAAAAGAACGGCTGAACAAACAGAAAAGAAAAAAACAACAAGAAGCACAAGGAGCAAACGCGCTGCAGAACATGAAGAAATTATTGAGCCGATGGAAGAAATCTCAATTGATCCTCCGATTATTTCGAATTTCACTGAGAATTATCCTGTAAATGAAGAAGAGGATAAACGAATTGAAGTAGAGGAAGAAGAGTTAATCACTTCACCGTTTATTGAAGAGGCTCCACCAGTTGAAGAGCCGAAGAAAAAGCGTGGAGAAAAAATCGTTGAATCGCTAGAGGGGGAAACACAAGCACCTCCTATGCAATTTTCAAATGTAGAAAATAAAGATTACAAGCTTCCTGCGCTTGATATATTGAAATTTCCAAAGAATAAGCAAGTTACAAATGAAAATGCGGAAATTTATGAGAATGCTCGTAAATTAGAACGTACTTTCCAAAGTTTTGGAGTGAAAGCGAAAGTAACAAAAGTACATAGAGGTCCTGCAGTTACAAAATATGAAGTGTATCCTGATATGGGAGTAAAGGTAAGCAAAATCGTCGGTTTAAGTGATGATTTAGCACTTGCGTTAGCGGCGAAAGACATTCGTATTGAAGCGCCTATTCCCGGGAAATCAGCTGTAGGAATTGAAGTTCCGAACTCAGAAGTCTCTATGGTAACGCTTAGAGAAGTTCTTGATTCTAAAGCTAACAATCATCCGGAAGAGAAGTTGTTAATAGGTCTTGGACGAGATATTACAGGTGAAGCTGTATTAGCCCGTTTAAATAAAATGCCCCATTTGCTAGTGGCAGGTGCGACAGGTAGCGGGAAAAGTGTATGTATTAACGGTATTATTGTTAGTATTTTAATGCGTGCAAAACCACATGAAGTAAAATTAATGATGATTGATCCGAAAATGGTAGAGTTAAATGTATATAACGGTGTGCCTCATTTGTTAACACCAGTTGTAACGGATCCGAAAAAGGCATCGCAAGCATTGAAAAAAGTTGTGAGTGAAATGGAGCGCCGTTATGAATTATTTGCTCATAGTGGCACGCGAAATATTGAAGGATATAATGACTATATAAAAGAGCATAATAATCAATCAGAAGCGAAACAACCCGAATTACCTTATATTGTCGTAATTGTGGACGAGTTAGCAGATTTAATGATGGTTGCTTCATCGGATGTAGAGGATGCGATTATGCGTCTAGCGCAAATGGCTCGTGCTGCCGGTATTCATTTAATTATTGCAACGCAGCGTCCGTCAGTTGATGTCATTACGGGAGTTATTAAAGCAAATATTCCATCACGTATTGCATTCGCTGTATCTTCTCAAACAGACTCTCGTACAATTCTTGACGGCGGTGGTGCAGAGAAACTGCTAGGTCGTGGAGATATGCTATTTATACCAATTGGTGCATCGAAGCCCGTACGTGTACAAGGTGCGTTTTTATCAGATGATGAAGTTGAGAGAGTTGTAGAATATGTTATTGGTCAACAAAAAGCGCAATATCAAGAAGATATGATTCCGCAAGATGTTCCTGATACGAAGCAGGAAGTAGAAGATGAATTATATGATGAAGCAGTTCAGCTCGTAGTGGAAATGCAAACAGCATCGGTTTCTATGTTACAACGTAGGTTTAGAGTTGGTTATACACGTGCTGCCCGTTTAATTGATGCAATGGAAATGAATGGTGTAGTAGGTCCGTATGAAGGTAGTAAACCACGTGAAGTGCTCATTAATGATGTACAAGAAAAAAGTTCATAAAAAAAGCCTAATTGTTTTTACAATTAGGCTTTTTTATATGCTGGTTTTGTTATATACTATATTCAGCAATAAAGAAAGGGCTTACATTTAAGGCGATTCTTTAGAATACGAATACTTTGGTGTGGTTTTTTGTGAACGTTCGATATTTAATGTAGAAAATTGTTAAATTTTGTTGACACGTATGGGAGCAAGTGGTAAGATTACTTCGAAAAGAATCACTGCCTCATATAATCTTGGAGATAAGGTCCATAAGTTTCTACCTGGCAACCATGAATTGCTAGACTATGAGGGGAAAAGTGTGTAACAAAGGATGTAAGAGATCTTTGTGCCGAACTTTTTCTCGCTATGAGGAATGTTTGTGGTGCAAAGTTTTTTTTATGCAGTAAAGAGTGAAAATTTCATCTTAAAAAATTATTAATATTTATTCGACAATTATGCCTGTTTTTAGTATTTAGCAATTTTTATTATGTTGTAAGTTGAAAAAAGAGAAAAGAAGTCTTACATCAGAGGTCGAATAATTGAAATGCGGGGGAGTCTTATGTCAGTAAAATCCGATAGTCGTCACCTATATTTACGGGTGATTGATCACATCAAAGAAAAAATTAAAGATGGGGCTTACAAAGAAAGACAAAAGTTACCATCAGAGTTTGATTTAGCGAAAGAACTTGGCGTAAGTAGAGCGACTTTAAGGGAAGCGCTGCGTATTTTAGAAGAAGAAAATGTTGTCATTCGCAGACATGGTGTAGGAACATTTGTAAATGCAAAGCCGTTATTTTCTTCTGGGATTGAACAACTTTCTAGTATTACAGATATGATTTCTAGTGTGGGGAAAACACCAGGAACTATCTTTTTATCATCATCTACAACAAGTTTAACAGAGGAAGAAAAAGAGAAGTTTAATAGTGAAGATGGTTTTAATGCAGTGATGATTGAGCGTGTGCGTACAGCAGATGGGGAACCTGTTGTATATTGTATCGATAAACTTGCAAAAGAGATATTGCCAGATTTATCGGGATACAACGAAGAATCATTGCTTACAGTGATACATAACAATACGCACAAACGTATCACATACGCAGTTGCTCACATTGAGCCGATTGGCTATCATCCGAAAATCTCACCGATTTTGGAATGTGAACCGGAAACGGCACTGCTAGTGTTAAAACAAATGCACTATGATCAAAATGATGAGCCAATCTTATATTCTATCAATTATTTTAGAGCTGATAAGTTTAGCTTCCACGTATTAAGAAAACGTATGTAGGTGAGTTCCTTTTTAGGGAGGTGACAGCAAGAAGTTAGGGACAGCAGCGTATAAAAAAATAGACAAATCATTTCAGGAGGGGTTTCTAGTATGAAGAAAAAAACAGGTCTTTTATTATCATTAACATTAGCAGCAAGTGCGGTGTTAGGTGCATGTGGTAACTCGGATAAAGCGAGTAGCGACAAAAAAGAGTTTAAAGTTGGTATGGTTACAGATGTTGGGGGCGTTGATGACAAATCATTTAACCAATCAGCTTGGGAAGGTTTAACGAAGTTCGGTAAAGACAATGACTTAAAGAAAAATGAAGGATATCGTTATCTTCAATCTAGTAAAGATGCGGATTATATCCCGAATTTAACGAAATTTGCGAAAGATCATTATAACACAACATTTGGTATTGGTTACTTAATGGAAAAATCAATTGCAAAGGTAGCTGAACAATATCCAAAAGAGCAATTTGCGATTGTAGATACAGTTGTAGAGAAGCCGAACGTAACAAGTATTACATTTAAAGACCATGAAGGTTCATTCCTAGTTGGTGCTGTAGCAGCGATGACGACAAAATCAAATAAAGTTGGGTTTGTTGGTGGTGTAAAAAGCCCATTAATTACAAAATTTGAATCAGGCTTTAAAGCTGGTGCAAAAGCAGTAAATCCAAATATCGAAATCGTATCACAATATGCTGATGCGTTTGATAAACCAGAAAAAGGCTCTGTATTAGCTTCAGCAATGTACGGTGGTGGAGTTGACGTAATTTACCATGCTTCAGGTGCAACTGGTAACGGTGTATTCACAGAAGCGAAAAACCGTAAGAAAAAAGGTGAAAACGTTTGGGTAATCGGTGTTGACCGTGACCAAAATCAAGAAGGTATGCCTGAAAACGTAACTTTAACATCAATGGTAAAACGTGTTGATATTGCAGTAGCAAAAGTAGCACAAGAAGCGAAAGATGGTAAATTAAAAGGCGGTAAAGTAGAAGAATTCGGATTAAAAGATGACGGTGTTGGTATTGCGAAAACTACTGACAATGTGAAAAAAGTAAATCCAGAAATCTTAACAAAAGTAGAAGAGTTTGAGAAGAAAATCACTGACGGTGAAATTAAAGTCCCTGCAACTGACGAAGAATATAAAACATATGAAGCTTCTCTAAAGAAATAATAATAGAGAAATAGCAAAGGTTAGTTCGTAGAACTAACCTTTGCATATATATAAATACTTTTAATAGAGTGTAATTAGGGAGTGTTCCCTGCTAAAAGGAGGAACAAAATGGAATACGTAATTGAGATGAACAATATTACAAAAGTATTCCCAGGCATTGTAGCGAATGATGATATTACGCTGCAAGTAAAACAGGGAGAAATACATGCTTTACTTGGAGAAAATGGTGCAGGGAAATCCACATTGATGAATGTACTATTTGGTTTGTACCAACCAGAACAAGGTGAAATTAAAATTAAAGGAAAACCTGTAAAAATTACAAATCCGAATATAGCAAATGACCTTGGTATTGGGATGGTCCATCAGCATTTTATGCTTGTTCATAATTTTACAGTTACAGAGAATATTATTCTTGGAAATGAGCCGAAGAAAAACGGGAAAATTGCTGTTGAAGAGGCGGCAAAAGAAATTAAGCAATTATCTGAACAGTATGGTTTGGCTGTTGATCCACATGCGAAAATTGAGGATATTTCTGTTGGGATGCAGCAAAGGGTTGAAATATTAAAGACTCTTTATCGTGGTGCTGAGATTTTAATATTTGATGAGCCAACCGCGGTGTTAACTCATCAAGAAATTCATGAGTTGATTCAAATTATGAAAAAGCTTGTGCAAGAGGGGAAATCTATTATCCTTATTACACATAAGTTGAAAGAAATTATGGAAGTTTGCGATCGTTGTACAATTATTCGTAAAGGTAAGGGGATTGGTACTGTTGATGTAGCGGAAACGGATGAGCATAAACTTGCAGAGTTAATGGTCGGACGTCAAGTGAATTTTAAAACAGAAAAAATAGAAGCTAAACCAATGGAAGAAGTACTATCTATTGCAAACCTAATTGTTCATGATACGCGCAAGTTACCTGCTGTAAAAGGCCTTGACTTAACTGTTCGTGCAGGAGAAATCGTTGGGATTGCAGGGATTGATGGGAATGGTCAAAGTGAATTAATAGAGGCGATTACTGGTTTACGAAAAGTTGAGTCAGGTTCTATTGCAATTAAAGGAAAAGAAATAACGAATTGGCCTGTTCGAAGAATAACAGAAGAGGGGATTGGTCATATTCCTGAAGACCGTCATAAACACGGACTTGTTCTCGATTTTTCTGTTCGGGACAATATTGTTTTACAAACATACTATAAAAATCCATTTTCAAAGAAAGGGATTTTAAATTTTAGTAAAATTACAGAAAAAGCGAAAGCACTTATTGAACAGTTTGATGTACGTACACCTAGTGAACAAACGTTAGCTCGCGCTCTATCTGGTGGAAACCAACAAAAGGCAATTATTGCACGTGAGGTAGATCGTAATCCAGATTTATTAATTGCAGCACAGCCAACACGTGGTTTAGATGTAGGTGCGATTGAATTTATTCATAAAAAATTAATTGAGCAGAGAGATAATGGTAAGGCAGTATTACTTTTATCTTTAGAGCTGGATGAAATTTTAAATGTAAGTGATCGAGTGGCTGTTATATATGAAGGGAAAATTGTAGCGATTGTCGATGCGAAAGAAACAAATGAACAACAGCTTGGATTATTAATGGCCGGCGGGACAGGGAAAGAGAAGGTGAACACAAATGGCTAAAAAATTTTTAACAGAACGAACAATTAATATTTTAGTACCTGTGTTATCCGTAGTTTTCGGTTTACTTGTTGGTGCCATTGTAATGTTAGTTAGTGGATATGATCCAATTGTTGGATATGCCGCGCTTTGGGAAGGGATGGTTGGCAATCCACAAGCTATCGGTGAGACGTTGCGTACAATGATTCCGCTTGTATTAGCTGGTCTTTCAGTAGCATTTGCATTTCGTACAGGTCTTTTCAATATTGGAGTGGAAGGACAATTATTAGTTGGGTGGCTTGCTGCTGTTTGGTTTGGATATGCAGTGTCGTTACCAGCAATTTTGCATATTCCGTTATCTATTTTAGTGGCAGCAATTGTCGGCGGTTTATGGGGGGTTATACCTGGATATTTAAAAGGGAAACTTAAAGTAAATGAAGTAATTGTTACAATTATGATGAACTACATTGCACTTTATGTTACGTATGATCTTATTAAACGTTTTATCCACGAAGGTAATGAAAAATCTTATGACGTACAAGCAAGTGCTTCGTTAGCTTCTGATTGGTTATCTTCATTGACAGATGGATCTCGTTTACACTGGGGAATTGTTGTGGCTATTATCATTGCGATTGTAATGTGGTTCTTATTAGATAGAACAACGTTAGGGTATGAATTAAAATCGGTTGGTTTTAACCAAAATGCCTCTCAATACGCAGGAATGAAAGTATCGCGTAATGTTGTATTATCAATGACAATTGCTGGTGCTTTTGCAGGAATTGGTGGAGCTATGGAAGGATTAGGGACATTCCAAAGTATGACAGCAATGTCTTCGTTTACTGGTATTGGATTTGATGGGATTGCGGTAGCACTTTTAGGCGGAAATAATCCATTTGGTATACTATTAGCAGCTTTACTGTTTGGTGGTTTGAAAAGTGCAGCACCACAAATGAATTTCGAAGCAGATGTACCTTCGGAGTTAATTAACGTTATTATTGCATGTATTATTTTCTTTGTAGCGTGCAGTTATGTTTTACGCTGGGCACTTACACGCATGAGCAAGGAGGGGAAATAAATGAGCTTTTTAGATATTTTAGCCATTCTTGTGACGGGTACGTTATATACGGCAGCGCCACTTATTTTTACGGCGTTAGGTGGAGTGTTCAGTGAACGTTCTGGAGTTGTAAATATAGCGTTAGAAGGTTTAATGTTATTTGGTGCATTTATTGGTATTGTTACAACGTTATTAATGGGTGATACGTGGGGGTCGATGACTCCTTGGATTGCATTATTATTTGCAGCAATTGGTAGTGGATTGTTTGCACTTCTTCACGCAGTAGCATCCATTACATTCCGTGCAGATCAAGTAGTAAGCGGAGTAGCAATTAACTTCTTAGCACTTGGTTTAACAGTATTTGCGATTAAGAAAATCTTTGGCAAAGGACAAACTGATTTCATTCAATACCGCATTGAAAAAATCGATGTTCCGGGTCTTTCGGATATTCCGGTAATCGGAAAAATCTTTTTCTCTAATGTACCGTTAACATCATATATTGCTATTATTTTAGCGTTTGTCGTTTGGTATATCATTTATAAAACGCCGTTCGGTCTTCGTCTTCGTGCGGTTGGTGAGCATCCAATGGCAGCGGATACGATGGGGATTAACGTATATAAAATGCGTTATATTGCAGTTGCTATATCTGGAATGTTTGCAGGAGTTGGTGGAGCGGTCTTCGCTATGTCGATTTCTGGTAACTTCTCAGGTGCTACAATTACTGGACAAGGTTTCTTAGCGTTAGCAGCAATGATTTTCGGTAAATGGAATCCACTCGGTGCTCTTGGAGCGGCTCTGTTCTTCGGATTTGCTCAATCATTAGGAATAACAGGTGGTACAATTCCAGTACTAAAAGAAATTCCAAGTGTATTCTTAACGATATTACCGTATGTATTCACAATATTAGCGCTTGTT
Organism: Bacillus cereus group sp. Bc010; assembly: GCF_027716745.1. NCBI lineage: Bacteria > Bacillati > Bacillota > Bacilli > Caryophanales > Bacillaceae > Bacillus > Bacillus cereus group sp. Bc010. The sequence goes on along the minus strand of NZ_JAQFUY010000003.1, from coordinate 77,667 downwards.
GGTTTTGTAGGTCGTTCTGAAGCTCCGAAAGCATTAGGAACTCCTTATGAAAAAGGAAAACGATAAGTATAAAAAAAGCTCGCACATTAGTGCGGGCTTTTTTACATAGACTATATTTAATACGGAATTTTACTATGTTCCTTACATATTACAGTTTTTAGAAAGGGCCTAATGTAAGTATAGTGAGGAAGAAAAGTTGATTTTTTATTTCTAAAAACTGTATATTGAAGAGGAATATTCCTATATACGTAAAGGAGGGCTATAAATGAAACTGATGGAACAACAGTTACATGAGCTAGGTGGTTTACGAGTACATATTATTCCAACTGATAAATATAAAACAAATACATTTGTATTTCGTTTGAAAGCACCTTTAAATGAGGAGACGGTGACAGAGCGTGCCCTATTGCCATACGTATTGCAAAGTGCGACAGAAAAGCTTCCTTCTGTAATTCGTCTTCGTCAATATTTAGAAGAATTATATGGATCTTCTTTGGCAGTAGATGTAAGTAAAAAAGGAGAAGACCATATCATCTCTATTTATGTAGACATTGCAAATGAAGTATATTTACATGATGCACCACCGTTATTTGAAAAAGCGCTTTCTATGTTATCTGATATCGTTTTGCATCCAGCGACAGAGGGGAATGGTTTTCTACCTTCTATCGTGGAAAGTGAAAAGAGAGCGCTCTTGCAACGAATTGAAGCGACTTATGATGATAAAATGCGTTATGCAAACGAGCGTTTAATTGAAGAAATGTGCAAAGTAGAACCGTATCGTTTAAGCGCAAATGGGAAAAAAGAGAGTGTTTCTTCTATTACAAATGAAAGTTTGTATCAATATTATCAAAAAGTGTTAGCAGAGGATGAAATGGATCTATACATTATTGGTGATATTTCAGAAAACGCAGTTGATCTTGTAAGTAAGTATTTTTCTATTTCAGCACGTCCTGTGAGGGAAAGAAATGTACTTCTTCATAAGAGAAATAATGAAGAAAAAGAAGTTGTGGAAAAACAAGAATTAAAACAAAGTAAATTACACATCGGTTATCGTACATTTATTACGTATAAAGACGAAGATTATTTTGCGCTGCAATTGTTCAATGGATTGTTTGGAGGATTTTCTCATTCGAAGTTATTCGTTAACGTTCGTGAAAAAAATAGTTTAGCGTACTACGCAGCATCTCGCTTTGAAAGTCATAAAGGTTTATTATTTGTCATGTCAGGAATCGAAGCGAAAAATTATGAAAAAGCGGTTGAGATTATTAAAGAGCAAATGCTTGCAATGCAAAATGGTGATTTTTCTGAAGAAGAGATGCATCAAACGAAAAGTGTTATTCGAAATCAAATATTAGAAGCAATTGATACACCGCGCGGATTTGTGGAAATGCTGTATCATGGTATTATTTCAGATCGTACGCGTCCGGTTGAAGAATGGCTTACAGGTATTGAAAGTGTGACGAAAGAAGAGATTGTGAAAGTTGCTAAAAATATTGAACTAGATACAATTTACTTTTTACAAGGAACGGAGGGAGAATAAATGGAGAAAATTGTTTATGAGCAATTAAAAGAGACACTCTATTATGAAAAACTTCCTAATGGATTAGATGTATATATTTTACCGAAGCAAGGATTTAATAAAACATTTGCAACGTTTACGACAAAATATGGTTCTGTGGATAATACATTCGTACCACTAGGTAAAGAAGAGATGATTCGTGTGCCGGATGGGATTGCTCATTTTCTTGAGCATAAATTATTTGAAAAAGAAGATCACGATGCGTTCCAATTGTTTAGTAAACAAGGGGCATCGGCAAATGCTTTCACATCATTCACAAGAACAGCTTACCTTTTTTCATGTACATCAAATGTAGAACAAAATTTAAATACATTGTTAAATTTCGTACAAGAGCCTTACTTTTCTGAAAAAACAGTTGAAAAAGAGAAGGGTATCATTGGGCAAGAAATTCAAATGTATCAAGATAATCCAGATTGGCGCTTATATTTTGGGTTAATTGATAGCTTGTTTGTAAAGCACCCGATTAAAATTGATATTGCGGGTACAATCGAGTCTATTAGTAAAATTACGAAAGACCTACTATATGAATGTTATGAAACGTTTTATCATCCAAGTAATATGTTAATGTTTGTTGTAGGTGCAATCGATCCAGAGAAAACGATGGATTTGATACGTGAAAATCAAGCGAAAAAAGATTATAAAAATCAACCGGAAATAGTACGTTCATTCGAAGAAGAACCAGATGAGGTAAATGAAAAGAAGAAAATTATTTCAATGCCTGTACAAACACCGAAATGTTTAGTTGGTATTAAAGCGACAAACTTAAAAGAAAAAGGAGAAGCCCTTTTAAAACAAGAAATTGCGCTTACGTTACTTTTAGATTATTTATTTGGGAAAAGTTCTGTTCATTACGAATCTTTATATAATGAAGGACTCATTGATGATTCGTTCTCGTATGATTATACGGAAGAGAATAACTTCGGTTTTGCAATGGTTGGCGGCGATACGAAGCAACCTGATGAACTGGAAGAGCGTTTGAAAGGTATTTTATTAAACACAAATTATGATCAATTAGATGAGGCGGCATTAGAACGAGTAAAGAAAAAGAAAATAGGTGGCTTTTTACGCTCCTTGAATTCACCAGAATATATTGCAAATCAATTTACACGATATGCGTTTAATGAATCGAGTCTGTTTGATGCATTGACTGTATTAGAAAGTTTAACGGTTCAAGATTTACAAGAAGTAGCAAAATTATTATTATCAGAAGAAAAAATGAGCGTTTGTCAAGTTTTACCGAAAAAATAAAAGGTTTCACAATAATACCCTCATCTTATCATTGATAAATTGTAAGATGAGGATATTATTTATTTGTGGGGAAAAGATTTTTTGAGATAAGAGAGGAATTGTATGAAAAAGTATGCATTAGTAACTGGAGGAAGCGGAGGGATTGGCTCTGCTATTTCGAAACAATTAATTCAAGATGGATATACAGTATATGTTCATTATAATAACAGTGAAGAGAAAGTGAATGAGTTGCAGAAAGAATGGGATGAAGTAATTCCTGTTCAAGCGAATTTAGCTTCTACTGATGGGGCAGAGCAATTGTGGAAACAAATTGAACATCCTCTTGATGTTATCGTATATGCAGCTGGGAAGAGTATATTTGGACTCGTAACAGATGTAACGAACGATGAATTGAATGATATGGTAGAACTTCAAGTGAAGAGTATCTATAAATTATTATCAATGGCACTGCCTTCAATGATTCAGCGGAGAAGTGGTAATATTGTACTTGTTTCGTCTATATGGGGACAAATTGGTGCATCATGTGAAGTGCTTTACTCGATGGTAAAAGGTGCGCAAAATTCATATGTGAAAGCTTTAGCAAAAGAAGTTTCATTAAGTGGAATAAGGGTGAACGCGGTGGCGCCAGGTGCAATTGAAACGGAAATGTTAAACGTATTTTCAGAAGAGGATAAGAATGAAATTGCAGAAGAGATTCCGTTAGGTAGGCTGGGATTGCCAGAAGAAGTAGCAAAAACAGTGTCGTTTCTTGTATCTCCAGGTGCATCTTATATAACGGGACAAATTATCGGAGTGAACGGCGGTTGGCATTGTTAAAAATTTCTTACATAAAAAATGAAAAACTGTACAAATTAAGCATGATTCTATTACTAAGTAGTGAGGTGCTTACACATGTCAGTTTTAGATAATTTTGATCAATGGAAGAGCTTTTTAGGAGAACGTTTAGAGCAAGCGCAAGGAAAAGGTCTTGATGGTGGTGCTGTATCAGATATGGCATTTCGTGTTGGTGACTATTTAGCGAATGAAGTAGAAGCACGCAACGATCAAGAGAAACTATTAGCTGAGCTTTGGAAAGTTGCTGACGAACAAGAGCAACATACAATCGCAAACTTAATGGTAAAGTTTGTACAACATAAGTAAAAAATAGAGAGGAGATTCTCCTCTCTATTTTTTTTTGTATAATAATTGAAAGGGATAGATTATACATTTAGCTTCCCTATTAAGGTGAAATCATATAATATAGTACGTAGGTGTAAAGTAAGCAAGGGGAGTGATCTTGGATGATTGAATGGTATTTTGAATATGAAATACATAAAAACCGACCTGGCTTGCTTGGTGACGTTTCTTCGTTAATCGGTATGCTCGGCATTAATATTGTCACAATTAATGGTGTAGATAATGCAAGGCGTGGATTACTCCTTATGTGTGATAATCAAGAGCAAATCTCTAGACTTGAATCAATTTTAAATACGATGGATAACATAACGGTAACGAAATATCGTCCGCCAAAGCTAAGAGATAAGCTAGCGGTTAGACATGGTAGGTACATACAACGAGATGCAGATGATAAGAAGACATTTCGGTTTGTGCGTGATGAATTAGGGTTACTTGTAGACTTTATGGCTGAAATAATGAAAAAAGAAGGCCATAAGCTAATTGGTATACGAGGAATGCCTCGTGTTGGAAAAACAGAATCCATTGTTGCCGCAAGTGTTTGTGCAAATAAAAGATGGTTATTTGTATCGTCTACTCTTATTAAGCAAACTGTTCGTAGTCAATTGATTGAAGATGAGTATAGCGACGACAATATTTTCATCTTAGATGGAATCGTGTCAACAAAGCGTGCTAACGAAAGGCATTGGCAGCTTGTTCGTGAAATTATGAGATTGCCTGCAACGAAAGTTGTGGAACATCCTGACGTATTTGTGAGTCAGTCAGAATACACATTGGATGATTTTGATTATATTATCGAGTTGCGTAACGATTATGATGAAGAGATTCAATATAATTTAGTAGATGAAATTGAGCAAGGTACGCAAAATAATTTCTCTATGTTTGACTTTTAAAGAAATATTGAGGTGTTAGTAGTGACAGAATTAGGACAAAAGCTGAAAGAAGCAAGAGGAACGAAAGGCTTGTCTATTGATCAGCTGCATGAGATTACAAAAATTCAAAAACGCCATTTAGTAGCGATTGAGGAAGGCAATTATGATGTATTGCCAGGAGCTTTTTATGCGCGTGCATTCATTAAACAATACGCAGATGCGGTTGGATTAAATGGAGAAGAACTGCTTGTGGAATATCAGAGTACGATACCGCAATCTGAAAAACGTGACGTTCCACAAGTATCAACTGGACAAAAAACGCAAGAAACAATGCAAAAGTCTTCATCATGGCCAATTGCAGATCATATGCCAAAAATCTTAGTTGCGCTGTTAGTTATTGCAATTGGAGTAGTAATTTGGTTTGTTTTCCAAGCGTTGACTGGAAAAGATGATGAGAAAGTTCCGAATGCTCAAAGCGAGAAAATTGAAGTTAAAAAAGCGGAAAACTCTCCGTTAGATACGAAAAAAGATGAAGTGAAAGCGGAAGAGCCGAAAAAAGAAGAACCGAAAAAAGAAGAGCCAAAGAAAGAAGAACAACCAGCGCAACAAACGGGACAACAAGAAATCAAAGTAATTGGGACAACTGGTAAGGAATCCACTTTGGAAATTCATAATAATAAAACGTTAGAACTAGAAATTACAACAAAAGGCGCAAGTTATGTAGGTATTAAAAATGAGGCAGGAAATGATATCTTTAGTGGAACAATAGAGGAAGGTCAAACTCAAAAATATGATTTATCAACAGCGAAAGTGGTAAACCTTAATATAGGAAGTGCACCGAATGTTGAATTTAAATTAAATGGCCAAGTCGTTACATTCCCGTTGAATCCAGAAGAGAATTATCATCAAAAATTCTTGATTAAAAATCTAGGGATAGAGCAACCTGCACAATAACAGTCATCGCTTCGATGACTTTTTTCAATGAACAAATGTTTTTGATATGATGGAGGAATAGCTGTGAATTTACCAAATAAAATTACAATATCTAGAATCTGCTTAATTCCAATTTTTATGGTAATTATGTTAGCGCCCTTTGATTGGGGTTCATACACAATTGGTGATGTTAATTTACCAATTCAACATTTAGTAGGAGCGCTTATCTTTATTGTTGCTTCGGCTACAGATTGGATTGATGGACATTACGCAAGAAAGTATAATCTTGTAACGAATTTAGGGAAGTTCCTTGACCCGTTAGCTGATAAATTACTTGTTTCAGCGGCACTTATCACGTTAGTTGAGATGCAATACGTACCTGCTTGGATCGTTATTGTCATTATAAGCCGTGAGTTTGCGGTAACTGGTTTACGTCTTGTACTTGCTGGAACAGGGGAAGTAGTTGCGGCAAATCAACTAGGGAAAATTAAGACGTGGACACAAATCATCGCGATTGCGGCATATTTATTACACGATGTGCCTTTAAATTTAATCCATATTCCAGTTGCTGATATTTTTATATGGATTGCATTAATTTTTACTGTTATTTCAGGATGGGATTATTTCTGGAAAAATAGAGCTGCTTTTGTAAACTCAAAATAGAAGTTTATGGGGGGAATTGGGATGAAAGCTGAAATTATTGCGGTTGGAACAGAATTATTACTTGGACAAATTGCAAATACAAACGCCCAGTTTTTATCTGAAAAGTTAGCTTCAATTGGCATTAATGTGTACTACCATACTGTAGTTGGAGATAATAACAAACGATTACAGCAGGCGATTGAAGTTGCAGAAGAGCGTGCGGACATGCTTATTTTTACAGGTGGATTAGGCCCGACAAAAGATGATTTGACGAAGGAAACAATTGCGTCTAGCTTAGGGGAAGAGCTTGTATATGACGAAAATGCATTAGCATTAATAAGCGATTATTTTAAGCGTACAGGTCGTGAGTTCACTGAAAATAATAAAAAGCAGGCACTCGTTTTGAATGGGGCAAATGTATTTGCAAATGATCACGGTATGGCACCTGGTATGGGGTTAAATAAGAACGGAAAAGTTTATATTTTATTACCAGGACCACCGAAAGAGATGAAGCCAATGTATGTAAGTTATGTAGAGCCTTTTTTACGTAACTTTACAACAGGAGAAAACATTTATTCTCGCGTGCTTCGCTTCTTCGGAATTGGAGAATCTCAATTAGAGGTGAAAGTTCAAGATTTAATTGATGGACAAACGAATCCGACAATTGCCCCGCTTGCCAATGATGGAGAAGTGACATTACGTTTAACTGCTAAACATCAAAATGTTGATGAAGCAGAGAAACTCATTCAGCATGTGGAAGATTTGATTTTAGAAAGAGTAGGAGAGTTTTTCTACGGGTATGACCAAGAGTTTCTGCATTATAAGGCGATAGAGTTATTGAAGAAAAAAGGATTAACTTTAGCGTGTGCGGAAAGTTTAACAGGTGGTCTCTTCGGTAATCAAGTAACAGAAAGTGCTGGTGTATCTTCCGTATTTAAAGGCGGTGTCATTTGTTATCATAATGATGTGAAGCAACATGTATTACATGTACCTGAGGAAGTGTTGTCTACTGACGGTGCAGTTAGTAAAGAATGTGCTCGTTATCTTGCTGAAAATGTTAAAGAATTATTAAAAGCGGATATCGGAATTAGTTTCACTGGGGTAGCAGGACCAGATGCTTCAGAACATAAAGAGCCGGGAACTGTATTTGTTGGATTGGCGATTAAAGATGAACCAACTGTAGTCTTTCCTCTAAATTTAAGCGGAAGTCGTCAACAAATTAGGGAACGCTCAGCAAAATATGGATTTTATCATTTGTATAAAAAGCTAGAAGAGATATAAGTCTCTTTTAGCTTTTTTTAATGGTTAAATGCGGTTATATTTAATGGAAAATAAAAAAATCGAATAAATGTTCGATTTTTGTTGGCAAATTGAATTGAAAATAGGTATAATAAGATTAGCAATTCAGTTAAGGAGGAATTTTGAATGAGTGATCGTCAAGCAGCGTTAGATATGGCGTTAAAACAAATAGAGAAGCAATTCGGTAAAGGTTCAATTATGAAATTAGGAGAACAAGCAGAGCGTAAAGTTTCTACGGTTTCTAGTGGTTCTTTAGCACTAGATGTGGCACTAGGAGTAGGCGGATACCCACGTGGCCGTATTATCGAAATTTACGGACCTGAAAGTTCAGGTAAAACAACAGTTTCATTACATGCAATTGCAGAAGTACAGCGCCAAGGTGGACAAGCGGCGTTCATCGATGCTGAGCATGCAATGGATCCTGTATATGCACAAAAATTAGGTGTTAACATCGATGAATTACTATTATCACAACCTGATACAGGGGAGCAAGGTTTAGAAATCGCAGAGGCACTTGTACGAAGTGGTGCGGTTGATATTATCGTAATTGACTCTGTAGCAGCTCTTGTACCAAAAGCTGAGATTGAAGGAGACATGGGTGACTCACACGTAGGTTTACAAGCTCGTCTAATGTCTCAAGCACTTCGTAAACTTTCAGGTGCAATTAATAAATCAAAAACAATCGCAATCTTTATTAACCAAATTCGTGAAAAAGTTGGGGTTATGTTCGGAAATCAACTACAAGTTGCTTAATCGTAAAGATTAAGGAGTTTACCATGGGTTTCCCTTGCTAGTGATAGCATGTTAAAAAACCTTGTGAACCTTATTGCCTAAGGGTGTAACTATTCATATAGTTGCTAACGGTGAAGCCCACCATTATTTAGGGTAATACCGTGCCAAGCTCCATAGTGATATGGGGAAGGTGTAGAGACTACCGAAAAGGACTTTTAGTTAACTGAGTAGGGTACGGCAGATGATAGGCTACTGCTGGAAGTGCAAGGCTCTCTGTAAAGAGATGAAGAGATAGTCCGGACTATAGAGATGGAAAATCTATAGATAGTGCCAGAAACAACTCCAGGTGGTCGTGCGTTGAAATTCTATTCAACTGTTCGTCTTGAAGTACGTCGTGCGGAGCAATTAAAACAAGGTAACGACATTGTTGGTAATAAAACAAAAGTAAAAGTAGTTAAAAATAAAGTGGCACCACCATTCCGTGTTGCGGAAGTTGATATTATGTACGGAGAAGGTATTTCAAGAGAAGGTGAAATCTTAGATATGGCTTCTGAACTTGATATCGTTCAAAAGAGTGGTGCTTGGTACTCTTATAATGAAGAACGCTTAGGACAAGGTCGTGAAAATTCGAAGCAGTTCTTAAAAGAAAATACGGATTTAAGAGAAGAAATTGCCTTCTTTATTCGTGAGCATCACGGAATTAGCGAAGATTCAGGTGCTGAAGATATGGAAGATCCAAGTCTTCTTGATTAAAGTGGGATAAAAGACACGGCTTCGTGTCTTTTATTTTTGTATCATTATGAAAGCGTTGTATATTGTTGGAGATAAAATATTTAATCCATCTAAAAGATTATGTGTACAGAGGGATATATGCGTGTTTTACATGAATAAACTGGAATTTACTAAGGTTTTCCAGGATAATATGCTCTCTGCTTTTTACATTCCTATATAAATTAGAGCTGAAGGTAAAGAAAGTAAAAGTAGACAACGCTTGACAATGAAAATTGCGATAGATACAATGAGAATGTATATTTTTTCTTATATACGAAACACTCTTCTCAAGAAGAGAAGTAATATTCGGAGTAAGATTTAAATCTTGCCGAAATAATAATATGACATTTTAATTGTGAAATGAAGAAAGTCCCTTAAAAAAGCGGGACGACGGTCTTTGCTGTATGTTGGTATTCAATGTACATGCCGACAGTCTTTTTTCATTCATAGCAAGGGGAGGTGAAATCATGAGTAGTACAGTTTGGATACTCATCTCCATTTTGCTTGCAACAGTCGGTGCAGTTGTTGGCTTTTTTGTTCGAAAGTCTATTGCTGAAGCGAAGATTAATGGTGCAGCCAATGAAGCGAAACGTATTCTAGACGAAGCGAATCGTGAGGCTGAAGCACTTAAGAAAGAAGCGCTTTTAGAAGCAAAGGATGAAATTCATACACTTCGTACAGAAGCTGAATTAGAAATTCGTGACCGTAGAAGCGAATTACAAAAACAAGAAAATCGTTTAATGCAAAAAGAAGAGAACCTTGATCGTAAAGACGAAACGCTCGATAAACGCGAGCTACAGTTAGAAAAGAAAGAGGAATCTCTTGTAGCGAGACAACAACAGATTGAAGAGTTGGAAAGCAAAGTGGGAGAGTTAGTTCAAAAGCAACAAACAGAATTAGAGCGCATTTCCAATCTGACACGCGAACAAGCGAAAGCAATTATTCTTGGTAAAGTAGAAAGTGAAGTTTCTCATGAAATTGCCGTAATGGTAAAAGAAAGTGAAGTTCGTGCGAAAGAAGAAGCAGATAAGAAAGCAAAAGAGATTTTATCTCTTGCAATGCAGAGATGTGCAGCTGATCATGTTGCTGAAACAACCGTTTCGGTTGTAAATCTTCCAAATGACGAAATGAAGGGACGTATTATCGGACGTGAAGGTCGAAATATTCGTACGTTAGAAACGTTAACAGGTATTGACCTAATTATCGATGATACACCAGAAGCGGTTATCCTATCTGGATTCGACCCAATTCGTCGTGAAACAGCTCGTATCGCTCTTGATAAACTAGTACAGGACGGACGTATTCACCCAGCGCGTATTGAAGAGATGGTCGAAAAATCAAGACGTGAAGTGGACGAGTATATTCGCGAAGTCGGAGAGCAAACAACATTTGAAGTGGGTGTTCACGGATTACATCCAGATTTAATTAAGATTTTAGGTCGTTTAAAATACCGTACAAGTTACGGGCAAAACGTCTTAAAACACTCTATGGAAGTGGCATATTTAACTGGACTTATGGCAGCAGAGCTTGGTGAGGATGAAAAACTAGCAAGACGTGCTGGTCTATTACATGATATCGGTAAAGCGATTGACCATGAAGTAGAAGGTAGCCACGTTGAAATTGGTGTTGAACTCGCAACGAAATATAAAGAGCATCCTGTAGTTATAAACAGTATTGCATCTCACCACGGAGACACAGAACCAACTTCTATCATTGCAGTTTTAGTTGCAGCAGCAGATGCATTATCAGCTGCAAGACCTGGAGCTCGTAGTGAAACACTTGAGAACTATATTCGTCGTCTTGAAAAGTTAGAAGAGATTTCAGAGTCTTATGAAGGCGTAGAAAAATCTTTCGCAATTCAAGCAGGACGAGAAGTTCGTATTCTGGTAAAACCAGATACAATTGATGATTTAGAAGCTCATCGTTTAGCTCGTGATATTCGAAAACGCATTGAAAATGAACTGGATTACCCAGGGCATATTAAAGTAACTGTTATTCGTGAAACACGTGCAGTGGAATACGCAAAATAAAGTGGTGAAACACCACTTTATTTTTTTGTGTTGGAATTGGTTAAAATAAAGGAAATTAGTTATACCTAGCATACAAGTGAAACAAACTTATAATAAATATATTGTAAGATAATTACTTGAAGCTATAGTAATAAAAAATGTAGTACATAGGAAGGGTAAGACATATGAGAATATTATTTGTTGGGGATGTAGTAGGATCTCCTGGTAGAGGTATGATTCAACAATACGTACCGGCATTAAAGAAGAAATATACACCTACAGTAACCATTATTAATGGAGAAAATGCAGCAGGTGGACGTGGAATTACGGAAAAAATATATCGAAACTTTTTAGAATGCGGAGCACAAGCGGTTACACTTGGAAATCACGCTTGGGATAACCGTGAAGTATTTGAATTTATTGATGATGCAAAATATCTTGCGAGACCAGCTAACTTCCCAGAAGGAACTCCAGGAAAAGGGCTTATTTTTGTGAACTGTAATGGAACAGAAGTTGCAGTTATTAACTTACAAGGACGTACGTTCCTTCCTCCAATTGATTGTCCATTCCGTAAAGTGGATGAATTAATTAACATTGCGAAAAAACGTACGAATATTATTTTTGTTGATTTCCATGCGGAAACTACAAGCGAAAAACAAGCGTTAGGTTGGTATGTAGATGGTCGTGCTACAGCGGTAGTAGGTACACATACGCATGTTCCTACAGCAGATAATCGCATTTTACCAAGCGGAACGGCATATATCACAGATGTTGGTATGACAGGGCCGTACGATGGAATTTTAGGTATGGACCGAGAAGCAGTATTGAAGAAGTTTTTAACAAACTTACCAGTACGATTTGAAGTGACAAATGGTAGAACACAATTAAGTGCAGTGCTAATTGATGTGGATCCTAATACAGGAAAAGCTAAGAAAATTGAGCGTATCTTAATTAATGATGATCAGCCATTTTTTGAGTAATTTCCATTAAAATTTAGATAAGTTATTATTTTTTAATTTTTTAGAAAAATTACAGAAATTTAGCAGGAATACGTGTCATTCCTCGTGAATATAAGTTAAAGTGAAATAATTGCTAATACTTTTTATAGAAACGAGGAGGAAACGCGGAATGGAAATATTAAAAGTTAAAGCAACGTCGGTCCCTAATTCTGTAGCTGGTGCACTTGCAGGTGTTATTCGCGAACGCGGAACAGCAGAAATTCAAGCCATTGGTGCAGGTGCATTGAACCAAGCGGTAAAGGCAGTAGCAATTGCAAGAGGATTTGTAGCGCCTAGTGGTTTGGACTTGATTTGTATCCCAGCGTTTACGGATATTATGATTGATGGGGAAGAGCGTACAGCAATAAAATTAATTGTAGAACCTCGTTAAGTTTAAACAACCTGTTTGCAGTATGCAAACAGGTTGTTTTTATAATGGAGGAATGGAAATGAAAATATTTGATGCCCATTGTGATGTACTCTTTCAGTTATGGAATGCGAAGGGGAAAAAGGATTTTAAACATGATTCGCAATTACATATTACGTTTGAACAGTTAAAGAGAAGAAAAGGAAGTATACAATGTTTTGCTATATATGTTCCAGAAATAGTGGCGTATGAAAAAAGATTTGAAGTGGCATTACAAATGGTAGATATTTTTTATAATGAAATTTTATCACTACCGGGTGTAAAGTTTATTCGAACAAAAGATGATATGAACATGTTAAAACAAGACGAGATTGGAGCGATATTAACACTAGAAGGATGCGAAGCACTTGGAAAAGATGAAATGAAATTACGGTTGTTTTATCGCCTAGGAGTACGTTCTTTTGGGCTAACATGGAATTATGCCAATTTATTAGCTGATGGTGCACTAGAGATGCGTGGGGCAGGTTTAACGACTTTTGGTAAACATGTTGTACAAGAACTGAATGCATTACATGTATGGACTGATGTTTCTCATTTGAATGAAAGAAGTTTTTGGGATGTGATTGAAATTGCAAGAAATCCAATTGCCTCCCACTCAAATTGTAGGAAACTTTGTCAGCATCCACGTAATTTAAATGATGAACAAATTAAAGTTCTTATAAAGCGAAATAGCGTGATTGGTGTTACTTTTGTACCACAGTTCCTAACAAGTGAAAAACAAGCGAATATAACAGATATAATAAGACATATCGAATATATTTGTTCGTTGGGGGGAGAGAACAATATAGGATTTGGTTCGGATTTTGATGGGATATTAGAAACGGTTGTAGATGTATCAGCGTATGGAGATTATGAAAATGTAATTAACGAGCTTTGTAAACACTATGCTGCATCTACTGTAGAGCGATTTTTATATGACAATTTTGTTGAACATATAAGCTTTTAAAATTTTTGTTTTAAAAATCCAGAAAAATTAGAATTAATTCATTTGATATTATTGCTTTTTTTAAGACCTAATACTAGAATGAAAAACAAAATAGCTTTATACTAAAGATTCAGGGAAATCAGAAGAGGCATAATTTGCGTCCATTGTAGTTTATTTGCATAAAAAATGCTAAACTATTACTGTAAAAAAATACACTACAATGAATGCAGCCAAAAGGGGTGTAGGAGATGATTAGTCAACTTTCATGGAAAGTTGGAGGCCAACAAGGTGAAGGAATTGAAAGTACAGGAGAAATCTTCTGTATTGCATTAAACCGATTAGGATATTACCTATACGGTTACCGCCACTTCTCATCACGTATAAAAGGCGGCCATACAAATAATAAAATTCGTGTAAGTACAACAGAAGTACGCGCGATCTCAGATGATTTAGATATTTTAATTGCTTTTGATCAAGAAACAATTGATTTTAACTTCCACGAATTACGTCCAGGTGGGATTGTAGTTGCAGATGCGAAATTTAATCCGACAATACCTGACAATACAGATGTAAATCTATATGTGATACCGTTTACAGATATTGCTTCAGAATTAGGCACATCATTAATGAAAAACATGGTTGCTGTTGGAGCATCAAGTGCGGTATTAGGATTAGATGAAACAGCTTATTTAGATGTTGTTGAAGAGATCTTTGGTCGTAAAGGAGAGCAAGTCGTTCAAAAGAACATGGACGCAATTAAGCGCGGCTCTCAATATATGAAAGAGTTACTAGGTGAAAAAGTAAACATGATGCAGCTTGAAAAAGCTGATGGTCAGAAACGCATGTTTATGATTGGGAACGATGCAATTGCATTTGGTGCAGTAGCTGGTGGTGCTCGCTTTATGTCTGCATATCCAATTACACCTGCATCAGAAATTATGGAATACTTAATTAAAAAATTGCCAAAAGTCGGCGGAACAGTAATCCAAACTGAGGATGAAATCGCAGCTTGTACAATGGCAATCGGTGCAAACTATGCTGGTGTTCGTACATTAACTGCGTCTGCTGGTCCAGGTCTATCTTTAATGATGGAAGCAATCGGTTTAGCAGGTATTACAGAAACGCCATTAGTAATTGTTGATACACAACGCGGTGGCCCAAGTACAGGATTACCAACGAAACAAGAGCAGTCTGATTTAATGGCAATGATTTACGGTACGCACGGTGAAATTCCCAAAATCGTAATGGCGCCAAGTACAGTGGAAGAAGCTTTCTATGATATTGTAGAAGCGTTTAACTTATCTGAAGAATATCAAGTACCTGTTATTTTCTTAACAGATTTACAGCTTTCTTTAGGGAAACAGACAGTAGAACCACTTAAGTTAGATAAAGTGGAAATTCGTCGCGGTAAGCTTGATTTAGAAGCGGAATTACCAGAACGTGAAAATAAAGCATACTTCAAGCGTTATGAAGTAACAGAAGATGGCGTTTCACCACGTGTTTTACCTGGTATGAAAAATGGTGTTCACCATGTTACAGGTGTAGAACATGATGAAACGGGTAAACCATCTGAATCAGCTATAAACCGTAAAGATCAAATGGACAAACGTTTCCGTAAAATGGAGAACTTGAAGTTTAATACCCCTGTTTATAAAAATGTTAAGCATGAAGAAGCAGACGTATTGCTTGTTGGATTTAACTCAACTCGTGGTGCGATCGAAGAAGCAATGGAACGCTTAGAACAAGAGGGTATGAAAGTAAACCATGCTCATGTGCGTTTAATTCACCCGTTCCCAACAGCTGAAATCGATCCACTTGTGAAAAATGCGAAGCGTGTTGTAGTGGTAGAAAACAATGCAACAGGTCAACTTGCTAACATTATGAAAATGAATCTTGGTAACGGTGAGAAAATTTCTAGTCTTTTAAAATATGATGGGAACCCATTCTTGCCGAAAGAGATTTACAACGAATGCAAAAAAGGGGTTGTATTAAATGGCAACATTTAAGGACTTTCGTAACAGTGTAAAACCAAACTGGTGCCCAGGTTGCGGAGACTTCTCAGTGCAAGCTGCAATTCAACGTGCGGCAGCTAACGTTGGCCTAAATCCAGATGAACTTGCTGTTATTTCTGGTATCGGCTGTTCAGGTCGTATTTCAGGATATATTAATTCATATGGTGTGCATAGTATTCATGGTCGTGCCCTGCCAATTGCGCAAGGTGTGAAAATGGCAAACCGTGATTTAACAGTTATCGCATCAGGTGGTGACGGTGATGGATTTGCGATTGGTATGGGACATACGATCCATTCTATTCGTCGTAACATTGACATTACGTACATCGTAATGGATAACCAAATTTACGGATTAACAAAAGGGCAAACTTCACCACGTAGTGAAGCTGGATTCAAAACGAAAAGTACACCACAAGGTTCAATTGAACCGTCACTAAATGTTATGGAAATGGCTTTAACAGCTGGTGCGACATTTGTGGCGCAAAGCTTTTCAAGTGATTTAAAAGAATTAACACAAATTATTGAAGCTGGTATTAATCATAAAGGATTTTCATTAATTAACGTGTTCAGCCCATGTGTTACTTACAATAAAGTAAATACTTACGATTGGTTTAAAGAGAATTTAACAAAACTAAGTACAGTAGAGGGATATGATCCGTCTAATCGCATGATGGCTATGCAAACATTAATGGAAAATAACGGATTAGTAACTGGTTTAATTTATCAAAATACAGCGCAACCTTCATACCAAGAACTAGTAAAAGGATATAGTGAGAAGCCTTTAGTGCAATCTGATTTAAATATGGATCAGAAAATGTTTGATGAACTTGTTGCTGAATTTATGTAATATAAGAAGAGGAGGTTGCCATTTGGCAACCTTTTTTTATGAGTGAAAATAAGGTAGCCTTGTTTACTTAGAAAATTCAGAATGGTACAATAATATGTAAATCGTTGTATGGAAATGGTAAGTTCATTGCTAATAAAATGTAAGATAAGACAGCGCCAATTTTTTGTTAAAATTGGCGAAACGCTTCATACTATGGTAATGTTTATAGGGATAAAGCAATATGCTTTTTAGTAGGACAAAAAGAAATATAAAAAGGGAATGTCTATTTGTGTGGGGAAGACTTCATTCTTATAGATGATTAGATTGGTTACTCAAGTTTCAAAGGACAAGTTATCTCTCAAGCTATCTAACCATTTTTGAGGTGGGTCTAAGCGCATTAAAATGGACTATAAAGTGTGTATAGTTAAGGGTGAAAGGAGATTACCGATGAACGAGCAACAACGATTAGCAAGTCAACAAGCAAATTCCTCTAAGAAAAAAGAAGAGAAAGATTATAGTAAATACTTTGAAAGTGTATACCAACCACCTTCCTTAAAAGAGGCGAAAAAGCGAGGGAAAGAAGAAGTTAAAATTGAACGGGATTTTGGCTTACCTGAAGAGTTTCGCAATTTCGGTACAGGAAGAAAGTTCTATATTCGTACATATGGTTGTCAAATGAATGAGCATGATACAGAAGTAATGGCGGGTATTTTCACTGCACTTGGATATGAACCAACCTTTTCAACTGAAGAAGCAGATGTAGTATTATTAAATACTTGTGCTATTCGTGAAAATGCTGAAAATAAAGTGTTCGGTGAACTAGGGCATTTAAAGGCGCTAAAACGAAGAAATCCTGATCTTTTAATTGGTGTATGTGGTTGTATGTCTCAAGAGGAATCTGTTGTAAATAAAATTATGCAAAAAAATCAGCATGTAGATATGGTGTTTGGAACGCATAATATTCATAGATTACCGTACATTCTAAAAGATGCAATGTTCTCGAAGGAGACGGTAGTTGAAGTTTGGTCCAAAGAAGGAGACGTAATTGAAAATCTTCCGAAAGTACGTCGTGGTGATATTAAAGCTTGGGTAAATATTATGTATGGCTGTGATAAGTTCTGTACATATTGTATCGTACCGTATACACGCGGAAAAGAGCGAAGCAGACGTCCAGAAGACATTATCCAAGAGATTCGTCATTTAGCTGCGAATGGTTATAAAGAAATTACGTTACTTGGACAGAACGTAAATGCATATGGTAAAGACTTTGAAGATATAGAATACGGTCTTGGCGATTTAATGGACGAACTCCGTAAAGTTGATATTGCCCGTATTCGTTTTACAACGAGCCATCCACGCGATTTCGATGATCACTTAATTGAAGTGCTTGGAAAAGGTGGCAACTTAGTAGAACATATTCACTTACCAGTTCAATCTGGAAGCACAGAAATGTTAAAAATTATGGCGCGTAAATATTCACGTGAGCATTATTTAGAGCTTGTAAGAAAAATTAAAGAAGCAATTCCAAATGCGGTATTAACAACTGATATTATCGTCGGTTTCCCGAATGAAACAGATGAGCAATTTGAAGAAACGATGTCGTTATATCGTGAAGTAGGGTTTGATACTGCCTTTACCTTTATTTATTCTCCGCGTGAAGGTACACCAGCTGCAAAAATGAAAGACAATGTACCGATGGAAGTAAAGAAAGAACGTCTGCAACGCTTAAATGCATTAGTAAATAAATTGGCAATTGAAAAGAATAATCGTTATAAAGGTCAAATTGTAGAAGTGTTAGTTGATGGGGAAAGTAAAAATAATCCAGAAGTACTTGCAGGTTATACTCGTACGAATAAACTTGTAAATTTCGTTGCTCCAAAGTCTTTAATTGGTCAGCTTGTGAAAGTAAAAGTAACGGATGCAAAAACTTGGTCTCTTAACGGAGAATTAGTTGAAGAGCCGATTGAGGTGGAATAATAGATGAAAGTATATTCGAAAGATGAAATTGTTGAGCAAGCGAAAGAATTAGCAAAAATGATTTCTGAAACAGAAGAAGTTGATTTCTTTAAGAAAGCAGAGGCGCAAATTCATAAAAATGAAAATGTGAAGCGCGCAATTGATGAAATTAAAGCACTGCAAAAACAAGCAGTAAACTTGCAACATTACGGGAAATGGGAAGCTTTGAAAAAAGTAGAAGCTGAAATTGATGCCCTGCAAGATAAGTTAGATAGTATCCCAGTTGTACAAGAATTTAAATCTTCACAAACATATGTAAATGACTTACTACAGCTAGTTGCAAGTACGATTTCTAACAACGTAACAGATGAAATATTAATTTCAACTAATGGCGATGTATTGAAGGGTGAAACGGGCGCAGCGGTAGAAAGTAAAAAAGGAAATTGTGGTTGTTAAAGAGATGTCGAATTGACATCTCTTTTTTTAGTGGATTAAACGTAAGTTCTTCTCAAAAAAAGAATGACACATTCCGCTATTGTCACGCATATGATTAAGTGAATAGTGATTGAGGAGGGTTACGAATGTCCGAATTTAGAGAGATTATTACAAAAGCAGTGGTTGGAAAAGGACGTAAGTATACAAAGTCAACGCATACATGTGAATCGAATAATGAGCCAACAAGTATTTTAGGGTGCTGGGTAATTAACCACTCGTACGAAGCAAGAAAGAATGGAAAACATGTGGAAATTGAAGGTTTCTACGATGTGAACACTTGGTATTCATTCGATGGCAATACAAAGACAGAAGTTGTAACAGAACGTGTAAACTACACAGATGAAGTAAGCATTGGATATCGTGATAAAAACTTTTCTGGTGATGATTTAGAAATTATTGCTCGTGTCATTCAGCCACCAAATTGTTTAGAAGCTCTTGTATCACCAAATGGTAATAAAATTGTTGTAACGGTAGAACGTGAATTTGTAACAGAAGTAGTTGGCGAAACGAAAATTTGTGTAAGTGTAAACCCTGAAGGTTGTGTAGAATCAGATGATGCTTTCCAAATTGAAGATGATGAGTTTGAAGAGTTAGATCCGAACTTTATCGTTGATGCAGAAGAAGAGTAATAGAAAGCTAGGGAGAAGTTCTTCCTAGCTTTTTACTTTACATAAGTGGTGCTTAGATGAACATGATTGCTAATGAAATGTGCTATAATGAAGAAAGACTCCTGAAATAGGAGATAAGAGTGTCCGTGAAATGTGACATATATGAATATAGATTATTATGTAAGAATTATGGAGGATAAGTATGACGCAATATACGCCTATGATACAGCAATATTTAAAAGTTAAGGCAGACTATCAAGATGCCTTTTTATTTTTCCGCTTAGGTGATTTTTATGAAATGTTCTTTGAGGATGCGGTTAAAGCAGCCCACGAACTTGAAATTACATTAACGAGCCGAGACGGTGGTAGTAGTGAACGTATACCGATGTGCGGTGTACCGTATCATGCGGCTAAAAACTATATTGAACAACTTGTTGAAAAAGGATATAAAGTAGCGGTTTGTGAGCAAGTAGAAGACCCAAAAACAGCTAAAGGTGTAGTGCGCCGTGAAGTAGTACAATTAATTACGCCAGGAACGATGATGGAAGGGCGTACGATTGATGAGAAAGAAAATAACTTTTTAGCCGCATTAACACATTTTGAAGATGGATCATATGCGTTAGCTTGTAACGATTTAACGACTGGGCAAAATACAGTAACGTTATTGACTGGTTCAGTAGAAGATATTTTATTAGAAGTGTATGCAACTGGTTCGAAAGAAATTGTTGTAGATTCTTCCTTTTCTAAAGATGAACTAAACAAGTTAACTGAAACGTTAAAAATGACGATTTCATATGAAGATGCAACGGCAATTCCTGAAGGGCTAGAACATCTTGTGAAAAATGTTTCACAAGCAAAGTTAATTAAAGCAGTTGGGCGCTTATTTAACTATGTAATAAGAACGCAAAAACGTTCATTAGATCATTTGCAGCCTGTGGAAATTTATTATACGAATCAATTTATGAAGATTGATGTGCATTCAAAGCGAAATTTAGAGCTGACAGAAACACTTCGAACGAAAGAAAAAACAGGATCATTATTATGGCTATTAGATAAGACGAAGACTGCTATGGGTGGTCGTATGTTAAAACAGTGGATGGAACGTCCACTTATACAGAAAGAACGAATTGAAGAGCGTTTAGAAATGGTTGAAACGTTTGTAAATGATTACTTCTTGCGTGAAGATTTAAAAGAAAAGTTAAAAGAAGTATATGATTTAGAACGTTTAGCAGGGAAAGTTGCATTCGGTAATGTAAATGCAAGGGACTTATTACAGTTAAGACGATCTTTACTGCAAGTACCAGCTATTTTAGAAGCGATTAGTTTGTTAGATAACGCGTATGCAGCGAGATTAATTCAAGGTGCAGATCCATGCGAGAGCTTAACAGAATTACTAGGAAGAAGTATTCAAGAAAATCCACCGCTTTCTATTAAAGATGGAGATATTATTAAAGATGGTTATAATGACAAGCTTGATCAATATCGTTACGTGAGTAAAAACGGAAAAACGTGGATTGCTGAGCTTGAAAAACGAGAGCGTGATATTACAGGAATTAAATCGTTAAAAATCGGATACAACCGTATTTTCGGTTACTACATTGAAGTAACGAAAGCGAACCTTGGAGCATTACCAGAAGGCCGTTATGAGCGTAAACAAACGCTTGCTAATGCGGAACGTTTCATTACAGATGAACTAAAAGAAAAAGAAACATTAATTTTAGAAGCTGAAGAAAAAATTGTACAACTAGAATACGATTTATTTACAGCGCTTCGTGAAGAAGTAAAAGTATTTATTCCGAAATTACAGCATTTAGCGAAAGTGATTAGTGAATTAGACGTACTGCAAAGTTTTGCGACAGTGAGTGAAGAGGAACAGTTTGTAAAACCTGTACTAACAATGAAGCGCGAAATCTTTATTAAAGATGGTCGTCATCCTGTCGTTGAAAAAGTATTGAACGGGAAATTGTATGTACCGAATGATTGTATTATGCCAGAGAATATGGATGTATTTTTAATTACAGGACCGAACATGTCTGGTAAAAGTACGTATATGAGACAATTAGCACTTGTAACGGTTATGTCGCAAATCGGTTGTTTCGTACCAGCAACAGAAGCAGTATTACCTGTATTTGACCAAATCTTTACGAGAATTGGCGCAGCAGATGATTTAATTTCAGGTCAAAGTACATTTATGGTCGAAATGTTAGAAGCGAAAAATGCAATTGCAAACGCATCAGAAAGAAGTTTAATTTTATTTGATGAAATTGGACGCGGTACATCTACGTATGATGGTATGGCACTTGCACAAGCGATCATAGAACATATTCACGACCAAATTGGTGCAAAAACGTTATTCTCTACACATTATCATGAATTGACAGTGCTAGAAGAAAGTTTGGATCAACTGAAGAATGTACACGTTTCAGCTATTGAAGAGAACGGAAAAGTAGTATTCCTTCATAAAATTCAAGACGGGGCAGCAGATAAAAGTTACGGAATTCACGTTGCGCAACTTGCGGAGCTTCCAGATAGCTTAATTGCTCGTGCGAAAGAAGTGTTAGCGCAATTAGAAGGACAAGAAGAAATTATTATTCCAAAGCGTGTAGAAGTGAAAATGCAAGAGCAAGAAGTAATTCCAGAACCTGTAGTTGTAAAAGAAGCGCCAGTAGAAATAGAAGAAACAAAGGTAGAGAATGAAGAAGAATCACAACTATCATTCTTTGGTGGAGAACAGTCCCCGAAAAAACAAGGCAAGCCAGTTCTAGATACAAAAGAAACGGCAGTACTTGCGCAAATTAAAAAAATTGATTTACTTGATATGACACCTTTAGAAGCGATGAATGAACTGTATCGCTTACAGAAAAAGTTAAAGAAAGGATGAGTAAGTAGATGGGGAAAATTCGCAAACTCGATGACCAACTCTCAAACTTAATTGCGGCAGGGGAAGTAGTAGAGCGTCCGGCCTCAGTTGTAAAAGAACTTGTGGAAAATTCTATCGATGCGAATAGTACATCTATTGAAATCCACTTAGAAGAAGCTGGGTTATCGAAAATTCGTATCATTGATAACGGTGATGGTATTGCAGAAGAAGATTGTATTGTCGCTTTTGAACGACATGCGACGAGCAAAATTAAAGATGAAAACGATCTGTTTCGCATAAGAACACTCGGTTTCCGAGGTGAGGCATTGCCGAGTATTGCCTCAGTTAGTGAATTAGAATTAATCACTAGCACAGGTGATGCACCTGGTACGCACCTTATTATTAAAGGTGGAGACATTATAAAGCAGGAGAAAACAGCGAGCCGAAAAGGAACAGATATTACAGTACAAAACTTATTCTTTAATACACCAGCGCGTCTTAAATATATGAAAACTATTCATACAGAGCTTGGGAATATTACAGATATCGTATATCGTATTGCAATGTCACACCCAGAAGTATCGTTAAAGCTATTTCATAATGAAAAGAAATTGCTTCATACATCAGGAAATGGTGATGTAAGACAAGTACTTGCATCGATTTATAGCATTCAAGTTGCAAAGAAGCTTGTTCCAATTGAAGCGGAATCTTTAGATTTCACAATTAAAGGCTATGTAACATTACCAGAAGTAACGAGAGCATCTCGAAATTATATGTCAACGATTGTAAATGGTCGTTACGTTCGAAATTTCGTATTAATGAAAGCTATTCAGCAAGGATACCATACATTATTGCCAGTCGGACGATATCCAATCGGCTTCTTATCGATTGAAATGGATCCAATGCTAGTTGACGTTAACGTACATCCTGCGAAATTAGAAGTTCGTTTTAGTAAAGAACAAGAATTGCTAAAGCTTATCGAAGAAACATTGCAAGCAGCATTCAAAAAAATACAGCTCATTCCAGATGCGGGTGTGACAACGAAGAAAAAAGAAAAAGATGAAAGTGTGCAAGAACAGTTCAAGTTTGAGCATGCGAAGCCGAAGGAGCCATCTATGCCGGAAATTATTTTACCGACAGGCATGGATGAAAAACAAGAAGAACCGCTGGCAGTGAAGCAGCCAGCACAACTGTGGCAACCGCCGAAGCAAGAATGGCAACCACCACAGTCGCTCGTAAGAGAAGAGCAAAGTTGGCAACCATCTACTAAACCGATAATGGAAGAACCGATTCGAGAAGAGAAATCATGGGACAGTAACGATGAAGACTTTGAATTAGAGGAATTAGAAGAAGAAGTTCAGGAAATAGAAGAGATTGAAATGAACGGTAATGATTTGCCGCCACTTTATCCAATTGGACAAATGCATGGAACATATATTTTCGCTCAAAATGATAAAGGCTTATATATGATTGACCAGCATGCCGCGCAGGAACGTATTAATTATGAATACTACCGTGATAAAGTAGGACGAGTAGCACAAGAAGTACAAGAACTACTCGTACCATACCGTATCGATTTATCTCTTACCGAATTTTTACGTGTCGAAGAGCAACTAGAAGAACTAAAAAAAGTTGGACTATTTTTGGAGCAATTCGGTCATCAATCCTTTATCGTCCGCTCACATCCAACGTGGTTCCCGAAAGGACAAGAAACAGAAATTATCGATGAAATGATGGAACAAGTCGTTAAACTAAAAAAAGTTGATATAAAAAAACTACGTGAAGAAGCAGCCATCATGATGAGCTGTAAAGCTTCCATTAAAGCAAATCAATATTTAACGAACGATCAAATATTTGCTTTACTGGAAGAACTTCGTACAACAACAAACCCATACACATGCCCGCACGGAAGACCAATTCTTGTGCATCATTCTACTTATGAATTGGAGAAGATGTTTAAGAGGGTTATGTAGGGATACTGTTCATAGAGAAAATGGTCTCTAGTTATTTTAATAAAATATAGAAAGAAATAAAAAGGAGCGATAGTAACAATTCGCTCCTTTTTTATATAATTCTTTTGCAACTATATTTTAAAAATTTATAAACTAGAGATAACCTCAACCGATTTACAATTTATATGAGCTTTCTCAATTTGTTGTAAGGAAAGAGGTTTTTATTTTACAGATTTATCGGAATTATGTAAAGTATAGATAAAATCATAAAATGGGGTGTTATCTATGTGTACTAGTTTGACATTACAGACAAAAAACGATCAGCATCTTTTTGCAAGAACGATGGACTTCACATTAGATATGAATCAAGAAGTAATAATCATTCCTCGGCATTACCAGTGGAATAATATAACTGGTGAAATCATTAATACGAAACATGCTGCGGTCGGAATGGGAATTAATCATCAAGGAAGGATCATTATGGCGGACGGAGTAAATGAAGCAGGTATGACATGTGCAACACTCTATTTTCCAGGATTCGCTACTTATAGTCAAAGCATAGATGACAACAAAACGAATTTAGCTCCATTTGATTTTGTGACTTGGAGTCTGACACAATTCAATTCTGTCAAAGAGTTAAAGAAATCTGTAGATAGCCTTACCTTTTTGGACATACCGTTACCGGATTTAGGACTTACGCCACCACTACATTGGATTTTGGCAGATAAATGGGGAGATTGTATTGTACTGGAGCCGACAAATGAAGGATTAAAAATGTATGACAACCCACTAGGAGTGATGACGAATAGTCCGGAGTTTAATTGGCATTTGCAAAATTTAAGACAATACATAGGTCTTAAATCGCAGCCATTCGCGCCAACAGAGTGGAGTAATTTACCATTAAGTGCTTTTGGTCAGGGATCGGGCTCAATGGGACTTCCAGGGGATTTCACTCCACCATCAAGATTTGTGCGGGCAGCATATGGCAAACAAAACATTCAAGGTATAGATAGTGAAGAAGAGGGAGTATCAGCTCTTTTTCATATCTTATCAAATTGCGAGGTTCCTAAAGGTGGAGTAATAACAGAAGAAGGTGCACTAGATAATACCATATATACAAGTGTAATGTGTATGGAGTCCGGAACATATTATTATCATACTTACGATTGTAGACAAATTATAGCCATTCATTTATTTCATGAAAATTTAGATACAGATGAGATTAAAGCCTATCCGTTCCAACGGAAACAAAAAATATTTTATGAAAACTAAGTTGCTTTGAAACAACGTTTAGTAAATTTTTAAATATATATAATAGAACAATAATGGCCTATATAATTCATGGGTGCTTCTTTAACTTTGTGATTCATCATAAATCTACTCCTTTCTCCGATGACTTCAACAAGTAAAATTTTGCTGGTAGGCTTTATTTATAAATAGTAAAGGACAAAAAAGGTGCGGAAAATATCCATACCTTTTTTGTTCTTCCATTATCTATGTATAAAAAAGCGCTGTATATCAGCACTTTTTAAAAGTACATGAGTTGTATAAGAAAGATTTATTAACTATACAAGGCCTAATATAGGTTATTATTTGATTCATTGCTATAAGGGTCTATAAGGTTATTTGTTTTTATTATTATTAATTTTTTCCGTATATAGCACCTGTTCCTTATAGTGTTTTTTAATTGGGAAAGTATGTGTACCAGAGCCGTTTTTGAAATTTTTATTGATAGGATTCTTTAGAGGGATTGTTGTAGTTTCTGTAAATTCATATGGGTAGTTGATTTTAGATTTATCTTCAAACATGAAAAAGCCTCCTTTTAGGATTTCCTGAATTCTTTACTATAACATGATATGCATATAGATTTTTTTTGGACTAGTTATTTATATAGGTTAATGGAATTTAATTACGTAACTACTGAAGTGTTCTAAAGGAAAACAATTCGAGAATGATATTGTATGAATAGCTGCTCGCTATTGTTGTTGTTGTTTAAATTATCATGGTGTATGTGAAATTCTGAAGAGACTTAGTATATATGTCTATCTAACAAGCACTATGTGATGAACTCTTTTATGTTAGGTGAAGTGAATTTTGCATATATATTCGTTATAAATTGTTTTTATAATATGATTCATATAGGTTTTTCCTGATAATATAATGCGGAATATTATAGTGTTATTATGTTATTAGGAACATTTAATGCTGTTTCATAACTGAAAGGGAATTGAAAAAAAACTGAAACTTTTCTCATAAAAATTCAATCTAACTTGAAAAATGAAAGGAAAATGAAATTTTCCAAAAGATATTCTTTGTTAAGATAAAAAGCATACATAAATAAAGTGTTGACATATCTTAAAAATGTATTTTCAAGATATAGTGGGGGAAAAGATGAGAATAGAAAAACAATTAATAAAAAAGATGTATTATGAAACATTTCTAATGGAGAATGTAACAAAATCACCTCTTGACGTACTTGGAGAAGCTTATGTAAACGAAGAAAAAAATGAGGTTTCTGATGGATCTTATATTCGTTTTGCACAAGGTGAATTTTATTATCGCCATCAAGATTTTGAAGCAGCTATTTTTAAATGGGAGAAGGTTAGTAATGAATTAGCACCGTGGGCACAAAAAAATATTGCGGATGCGTATTTCGAACTGAATCAATTATCAATTGCTGAAAATGTATACACTTCCATTACTACTGATAATAAAATATTGATGACTGAAATTAGATTACAATTACTTTCTCTTTACATAGAGCAAAATAATTTTGATTCAGCTTTCGCTGTTATTAAAGAAGCAGTTTCTTTAAATCCAGACTATCCGAATGTTACAAAAATTGCCCGTTCCTTTTATGAGGAACAACAAGATTTTGATAGTGCAGTAGAGCTTGCTGTGAATGAGTTGATTCGAACAGAATCTTATCCGTGGTTTGAGGTGTTAAAAGGATATATCGATAAAGGATTTACTAAACATATTTCACCAGATTATTTTTATGATGCATTAGTTACATTAAATAATGTAGATCAAGTACAATTTACGCAAATGGTTTCATCACTTTGGAACAGTTATAAAAATGAACAAAATTACTTATTGTGGCTTAACACAATAAATGAATTTTTCTTACATATTGAAATAGAGTCTTCCGATATATGGGACAAAATTTCTTCTCTTTACGAAGAAACATACTTTGCATTAATTCAAGGGAAATATACGCTTAGACAATTACACGATATCATTCCCAATCTTTTAACAAATTGGTTGAAAGTAGTTAATCCATCGTATGCTGTATTTCCATCAGCAGCTGTATTGGCATGGGATGAAATTTTTCCTACCCAAATAGATTCATCAAATATAAAACATGCGGAAAACCTACTGTCATATTCTATGAATCATGTGAATGCTTTAGAGTACAGTCTACATCTTTTTGAATCTATTACACAGTGGGCACAAAAGCAAAATATAGAAATAGGTCACCGATTTAGATGGTTAGTTGACGAACTTGCGGATTTAAGAACAAATCGTATTTTAATAACGGGAACTTCAGGGAACGGAAAAACTACATTTATTAACTCTATATTAGGAGAAAATATAGTAGAAAAATCAATTTCAAATGTAGTAGTTTTAAAAAATGATGCTCATACAGAAATTAACGCCATAACAGACGCTGCAATTACAACAACGGAAGATATCTCTGATTACCATAATATGATGTCTCAGCACCATCAAACATATAGAGATAGAGCATGTGTCGAATTTAAATTACCATGCAGATTTTTAAGTGAAAATAAACTTACATTTGTAGTTACACCCGGCTTTAATAGGAATAACGACACTAGGGATGAGGTATTTGAATATCTAAATTCTGTAGATGAATTATTGTTTGTATTGAATGCAGATTCACCTTTTACTGATAAAGAGCGTGATATTCTATTAAACATTCAAGAGCATACACCAAATTTACAAGTGCATTTCTTATTAAATAAAATCGATAACATTTATAGTGAAGCAGAAGTAAAAAGAGTACTACATGATACGGCAACGAGAATAAACACATATTTCCCGCATGCGAGGATTTTCCCTTACTCTTCGTTATATACAAGTAATCAACAATTGAATGAATTAACAGAGTTTATTCATTTTAACTTTAATCATAAAAATATCGATGCAGAACGTACTGAAAAGCTATTATTTTTCATTCGAAAAACAATTACATATCTTTTGGATAAACGAGTTGAGAAAGAAAATAATCTAGTGGATGCTATTAATTGGAATGAAGATATGCTAGTGAAACTAAACGGTAGCATGAATAACCTTACTGCATTTGAGAGGGAAAAAATTCATTTCATTACACAGTCATATCGTACAATGAAAATGGAAATTACGAACGATCTTACTGAAAATATACCGAAGATATTACAGAGTTGTTCTGATTTAATGAGTGAAGACAGTGATTTCGGTCACATGGATACAGAACTAAATAAAGCAATGAACGAAAGAGTGCATAAATATTTAGAACAAACTGTATTACCTAATCTTGCTCTTTCTATGCAAAATTGGATTGCCACTTCTCATAATGAGCTCCTTCAAAGTCAATCGTACTTAGAAGAACTTAGTGAAGGACTTAATTCTTTATTTGGAGAAAATCGAATACAGTTAGAATGTGACTTTAAAGTGCTTGATGACTGGCGCAGAGATACTGACAGAATGACGACTAGAATACAAATGGATGAAGTAAATATTTTACGTCGATTTACGCCAGCACAATTTTTATTGAAAAGTGCCGGTAAATTATTTGGAGTTCTTCCGAAAAACAAAACTATGCTATATAACAAATACAAACAGTATGTAGAAAATGAAGATTATACCGAGGTAACGTATTCTATTATGAAGAAATTTTTCTTGCAATTTGAGCTATTCGAAAACACACAAGAGCGAGATATTCATATATTCTTTAGGAATCCATTTAACTCCTTGAAACAAGCTGTAGAGAATATACAATTAGAAATACAAGAAAAACAAGAGATGTTACATAAAATGAAATCAAACCCTGAAGTTTATCATGATTCCATCATGCTCTTTGAATTGAGATTACGTCAATGTGAAGTGATTTTACATATAGGTGATGATCATGCTTATACAGATGTAAGTTTAGAGACAAGCGTAGAATAAAAATGAAATATATGAAACTGCATCATGTATTATAGGAGAATAAAAGGGAGCAACTATAACGAGTTGCTCCCTTTTCATATTAAGATTATTTTTCAGTCTCTTTAATTTTAGTTTGTACTTCACCAGTTTTAATTTTATTACTTTCTGAGAAACGTAATAAATCGCCTTCAATAATTTTGTCAGACATTCGTAATTCATTTTGTGCACGTTTAATGAGTGCTTCTGCTTCTTCTTTTGGTAAGTCTACAATTTCACCTGTTATGCGGTCATAGAAAGTATTGTTTTTGTATGCATACTTGTCTGTAATGAAGCTACCATCACGTAAAACAACAAAACCGGCATATTCATCCGAAAACATATCATGGCCAAAACGAATATCGTTTGTAGTATCAATTCCTAATAAATTGAGAATAGTAGGTTTCATATCGATTTGTCCCGTAGGCTTTGAAATCGTTCGACCTTCTGTTTGTCCAGGGATATGAATATATAAAGGTGTGCGTTGTAAATTTAAAGTATCAAATTCTGTTATTTGATCTTTTTCTAAAAACTGTGCCATCGCGCGATTATGTTTTTCAGAAATGCCATAATGATCACCATATAAAACAATAATAGAATCATCATACATTCCCTCGGCTTTTAAACGCTCAATAAATTTTTTTATTGATTCGTCTAAGTAACGTGCTGTTACAATATAACGATCAAATACGCCATTACCAGAGTTATATGGTTCAATGAATTGTGTATCTTCATCATACGTAAATGGATAATGGTTCGTTAAAGTAAGAAAACGAGCGTAAAATGGTTGATCAACAGTTTTTAATATATCTACTGATTGATCAAAGTATTCGATATCTTTTAAGCCCCAATTTAAATTTGTTTCGGGCGTAATTTTGTAATCAAGTTCATTATAGTAACGATCATAACCGAGAGCAGAGTACATGATGTTACGATTCCAAAATGTGGCGTTATTCGCATGGAATACAGAAGTGAAATAACCTTGCTGACGTAGAATTTCTGGAGTCGCAGTATAATCATTATTACCATGTGTGAAGAATACAGCTCCTCGATTTAATGGATATAACGACGTATCGATTAGAAATTCAGAATCGGATGTTTTTCCTTGCCCAGTTTGGTGGAAAAAGTTATCAAAGTAATAGCTTTCATTTATGAATTCATTCAAAAATGGTGTAACTTCTTGTCCGTTAACTGTTGCTCCTATTAAAAAGGTTTGCAGGGATTCAAGAGTGACAACAATTACGTTTTTTCCTTTCGCTACACCAAACATATTAGGGTTCGGCTCACTTTGGTTTGCCTTCACGTAGTTTTCAGTTTCTTGTAATTTGCTACTATCAGCAAGTGCCTTTTGTGATCCTGCTTTTACTTGCAGTGTTAAATCATAAACTTGATGCGTGTATAGTCCTAAATTTTTAACAAGCATAACTCGGTCAAATGATCTTGTTAATAGTTCAGGTCGCTCTTTTTCTGCAAGATGTAGATTAGCAAAAAATACACCAATCGTTAAAAGAAAATATAACAAGCGTGCCGGATGAGTTACACGTCCTGTTTGGAAGACTATTGATTTTTTCTTCAATAAAATAAAGAAGAAAATAATGTCTACGAATGCGAGTATAATTTTGTAGTTCAATATTTCTATAATACTGCCGCCTAATTGGCCGAAGTTTGATGTTTGTCCAAGTACTGGTAACGTAACGAAATCGCTATAAAAATCATAGAACATTACATTTCCAACGAGTACGATTGTTAATACGAAGTTGATACATAGCGCGATATAATTTCTTTTTTCACCGGTTGCAAATAATGCTAATCCGACAAAAGCTAATGATGTAGCGAGTGGACTAATAAACAAAATAAGCTCTTGTGTAGAAGATTCAATTTTTAAATCAAAACTGAATCTTGTAATAAGATATGTTTTTAACCATACTGCTAAAGCAATTATTAAAACAAAGCTTATATTTTGCATTTGTAAATTGATTTTATTTTTCATTTTTACTCCTTCTTTTTGTAATTTATTTAACTTGTGTTATATATTGTATTTTTATAACTATTAGAGTATACTGAACCATTTAGCTAATGGTTTCTAAAGGTAATAATATAAAGTATTCACATACGTACAATGAGGAAATTTAAAGCGTAAATCTATTTTTTAGAACAGAGCAGAAAAAGTCATAGTTGTAGTAAAAAATACTTATAGACATCCTAACATATTAAACACTATGATGATGTTACAAAATATCGAACAAATGAAAATGGAAATGAATAGAGGATTTTAAAACTGTTGACATTCAATTTGTGAGAATTGAATGTCAATGGCTATGTTAAATATGTATCTCATAAAACCCTGATTTTTTGTGGGGAAATAGTAAGCTATTACTATGGAAGTTAAAATATTTAATTGCAATCTGAATGAAGGAAATTAAATGTGAGATAAATATTTTCCAACATATAACCCACTTGCAGCAGCTTGAGATAATGAATGAGTGACGCCTGAACAATCCCCAACTAAAAATAGGCCATTTATACTCGTTTCAAAATGATTATTGAGTTTTATCCACAATTAAAACTTTTTTGTTACTTTTAACTAGTGAATAAGCCAGAAAAATGCTACTTACTCCAGCGCCGATAATTGTAACATCATACATATTCTTTCACCTGCTAACGAATAGTTTGTTTTTTATTTTTCTAGTGTATAACAATTTTATGAAGGTAAGAAATAAATTTTATTAATAAAGGGGAGTTTTTGAACTTGACGCTTTTTTAATTTCTTAGAGTGATGAAGTAAATATAAGTGTCTTTATTTACAAGAAGAATTAGTTTTCAAAGACCACTATATCACATGATAAATAAATTCTTACATACAAAAAAACAGACCTTTTAAGTGAAGAGGTCTGTTAATGATTTTAAATGTTATTTAGCGAAGACGTGGTTACCAATTACTGCTACTGTTTGACGTGTCGTAATCCACTTGTCTGTTGATGTTTTCGGGTTATAGAAATAAAGCCAATCAGAATGTATTCCATTTGTGGAGATAGCCTCTTCTACAGCCATTTTTGCTTCTGCGCTTGCAGGCTGATTAATTCTTCCATCTGTAACAGGAGTAAATGCATATCCGTATTTAATAGGTTCATAAATAACGCCTGTTATTGTATTTGGAAAACCTTTTGCGTTTACACGGTTTAGTATAACTTTAGCTACTGCTACTTTTCCTTTATATGATTCGCCACCTGCTTCAGCGGTAACTAAGCGTGCCATTAAGTCTTTTTCTTTTTCTGAAATACTTGAGTTGATTTTTAAATGTTGTCCTGTATAAAGCTTGTTTTCGATTGTGTTGTTCATTTGTTTTATAGATTGAACGGTAACATTGTAACGCTTTGCTATCGTTTCTAATGAATCTCCCGGTTGTACCTGATAAATAATTTGTCCAGAAATGTTCGCAGGCTTGGCGTTTTGGCGAACAGTGATTTCATTTGAGTTGACGGAACCCGGGATATGTAACTGTTCGCCAATGAAAGTTTGATCGTTTCCTTTATTATTAGCCTGTTTAATGGATTGTATTGAAACGCCGTATTGTTTACTAATGCCCCAAAGTGTATCATTCTTTTTTACTGTATGAATGGTAGAAGCTTCAGCTGTACTGTGACTACATACGAATGTAATTGCAGCTGCAGATAAAGGGATTATATGTTTTATTTTTAATAATTTCATTGTAAATCCTCCTAGGAAAAATAAGGTAAAACGGTTAAGTAATGTAGCTTAAAATGTCTACATATAATATTTTAATGTAAGTATATTAGCACATATAAAATAAATAATCATTATAAGTTTCTTATTTATTTAGTGTAGAGTCCGAATATGAAATATTGCATATAAAAATACATTGAAGTTCCTTTAAATTTTTCTAATTTAGGATATGTGAATGATTTTTTAACTTTACTTCTATGTAATATTTCATATTTATGAAATGTTATTTATTTTTTACTCACCAGATTATATTATATTCAATAAGTTTGATATAAAACAGAAAAAGGAGGAATGATAATGAGCAGTAAGAAATTTATTTTGAAATTATTTATATGTAGTACGATATTTATCACATTTGTATTTGCTTTACATGATGAGCAAGTAGTTGCAACAAGCTCTGTTAATGAGTTTGAAAATTGGTCAAAGTGGATGCAACCTATACCTGATAATATCCCATTAGCACGAATTTCAATTCCAGGAACACATGATAGCGGGACGTTCAAATTACAAAATCCAATAAAGCAAGTATGGGGAATGACGCAAGAATATGATTTTCGTTACCAAATGGATCATGGAGCTCGTATTTTTGATATAAGAGGACGTTTAACAGATGATAATACGATAGTCCTTCATCATGGGCCATTGTATCTTTATGTAACACTGCATGAATTCATAAACGAAGCGAAACAATTTTTAAAAGATAACCCAAGCGAAACGATTATTATGTCTTTAAAAAAAGAGTATGAGGATATGAAAGGAGCAGAAAGTTCCTTTAGTAATACGTTTGAAAAAAGTTATTTTGTGGATCCTATCTTTTTAAAAACAGAAGGAAATATAAAATTGGGAGATGCTCGTGGGAAAATTGTACTACTAAAAAGATATGGTGGTAGTAATGAATCTGGAGGATATAATAATTTCTATTGGCCAGATAATGAGACGTTTACCACAACTGTAAATCAAAATGTACATGTAACAGTACAAGATAAATATAAAGTGAGTTATGATGAGAAAGTAAAATCTATTAAAGATACGATAAATGAAACGATGAACGATAGCGAGGATTTAAATCATCTATATATTAATTTTACAAGCTTGTCTTCTGGTGGTACAGCATGGAATAGTCCATATTACTATGGCTCTTATATAAATCCTGAAATTGCAAACTATATAAAACAAAAGAACCCTACAAGAGTAGGCTGGATTATTCAAGACTATATAAATGAAAAGTGGTCACCACTGCTGTATCAAGAAGTTATAAGAGCGAATAAGTCACTTATAAAAGAATAAAGATGATGAGGATAAGAAGCGATAAAATACGTCGCTTCTTATTGAAAATACAGTGTACCTTGTAAATGGAACAATTTTCGAGTTATCTCAATCGATGTTTCATTATGAAAAGACTAAACTTTTAAATCGAATTAATTTCAAATGAAAATTGGCATAAATAATCCTGGGAAAAAGCAACTGATCATAAGTGTTCAGTTGCTTTTTATTTTTAAAGTGGATGAGCAAAAAAATATAAAAGTGGTTGGTCCGTTTTTTGCAAACATCTATTATGATAAGAGAAGAAAGGTAGTATGTTATCAACGTTTTAAAGAGGAAGTTCTTAATAAAAATAGACTGGCCTTAGAGAGGTGAAAATACAATGAGCTTTGCGATTTCACTAGTCGTTATTATTGTAATTGTATCACTGTTTGGGACCGTGCTAGTTGCACGAAATGTAGAGGAGAATTACGGCAAGTCCACAAAGAGAAATGTGAAAAATTTATCTGCCATCTATATTGTCCTTCTTTTTGTTCTACTGCTAGGGGTAACATGGTATGCGGTAATAATTTGATAGTTTGTAACCGAACTGCAACGAGAGCATGAAGCTGGAATTTCAGAAGCTATCGAGTAATTAGAGACGGAGCTATTTTAATATATCCATTTTTGGATGAGAAAATGTGACTAATTAATACTATTTTTACGGTGAATACTGTTAGTAATAAATTGAGGATAGTTCGTTTTGAAAGGAGGCAACTATATGGAATGGAAACCAAATCGTGCAGATAAGACGCCTGTATATAAACAAATAGCGGGTTATATTGAAAGGGGTATTTCTTC
The DNA here is from genome assembly GCF_027716745.1 of Bacillus cereus group sp. Bc010. Taxonomy (NCBI): domain Bacteria; kingdom Bacillati; phylum Bacillota; class Bacilli; order Caryophanales; family Bacillaceae; genus Bacillus; species Bacillus cereus group sp. Bc010. The sequence goes on along the minus strand of NZ_JAQFUY010000003.1, from coordinate 42,313 downwards.
AGGTGAGTTTCCTTCTGACAGTAAGTTACCTTCTGAGCGTATGTTAGCAAAAGAATTACAGGTGAATAGGAGTACGATAGTAGCTGCATATGAAGAATTAAAATCACTTGGAGTAGTAGAACGGCAAAAAGGAAGCGGAACGCGGGTGAATATAGACATATGGGGTGTTTCGCATAAACGAATACCAAACTGAGGTAGGTACGTCGAGGACGGGTCATTCTTACCTAATGTACCACTTGTTCAACAAATTCGAACGGAAACACAAAAAAATGACTTAATTAATTTAGCGAGTGGTGAATTGTCACCAGAATTAATTCCGAGTGATAGATTCCGAACGATTTTGTCGGAGAAAACATTTATGGAAAACCTCGGTTATGACCATCCACTTGGAAATGAAATGTTGAGAAAAACAATTGCAGCACATGTTCAGCAATATAAACAAATTGAAGCAGATTCGAATTCTATCCTTATTACATCTGGAGCACAACAGGCACTTAATCTTATCGTTCAATGCTTATTAAAACCTGGTGATGCGATTGCAATTGAGGACCCTTCGTATTGTTTTTCACTGCCGATATTTAAATCAGCTGGCTTAAAAATATTCCATTTACCTGTTGATCAGCATGGAATGAATCCAGATGACTTAATTGATTTGCATAAAAAGCATCGTATTCGTATGGTATTTTTAAATCCGGATTATCAAAATCCAACTGGAACCGTGCTTTCATTGGCAAGGCGTAAAAAGATTTTAGAACTGTCTTCTGAATTTGGCATACCGATTGTAGAAGATGATCCGTATAGTTTAACTTCATTTAATGGTGAAGTGAATCCAACATTAAAATCAATGGATCAAAACGGGAATGTTCTTTATATAAGTTCACTATCAAAAATTGTTGCATCAGGATTACGTATTGGCTGGGTAATTGGCCCTACGCGTGTAATAGAGCGTTTAGCGGATGCGAAGCAGCAAGTTGATTTTGGCCATAGTGTATTTACACAGTGGGTGGCAAATCAATTTTTAGAATCAGAAGATTTTCATGCACATATTACAATGCTTCGTGGACAATTGAAAGAAAGAAGAGATGCGTTAATTAGAAAGCTTAAAGAAATATTAGGGGATCAGGTTGAATTTTTTGTTCCAGAGGGTGGAATACATTTATGGTGCAAAGTGCAAGGAACGTTTGATGAATATCATTTATTAGGCGAATCTATACGAAATGGTGTAGCGTTTGTTCCGGGAAGTGTTTTAGGTACTAAAAGTGAATATATTCGTTTTACTTTTGGGAGAGTGAATATAGAACAAATTCAACTTGGAATTGCACGGTTTGCTGATACGTTAAATGAGATTTCATAACATGGATGTGAGATAGTGAAAAGAGGAGAAGAAATGAAGTACGTGACACTTTTACTTCAAGTATGCGTGATATATATATTTAGCTTAGTTGGTCTATGACTTCTAGTTTTGTAGTTGTTGCAGGAATCACAGGTGCTATTATTGGACCAACAGTACTTAAGTTTTTCCGTATAACGAGTACAATTGGAAAAGGAGTGGGAATGGGCGGCTCATCACATATTATCGGGGTAAGTCGTCTTGTGAAGGAAGGCGAGAAAGAAGCGACGATCGGTTCGGTGACGATGATTGTAACCGGAATACTTATTAGTATATAATTATACCGTATGGAACGAAATTTATATTTTAAAATGTAATGGAGATGATGAAAATGACAACATGGTTTATAGTTACATTATTTATTTTTGGTGCGATTAAAGTACTAGTTTCTAGTATGCCGACTTCTGTTGTAGAATCAATTATTAGTAGATTTGAATTGCATCAAAAACTTGAGGAAGAGAATACCACTATATTGATAGACGGAAAAAATATAGAGGGGGAAACGAAACTACAAGTTATTCATGAATTTAACGAAGCTCTATTTTTAGATAAACATTATTTTCCGCCGCACGGGGAAGGAACACCAATCGTTATTAACACGAAGAAAGGGAATAAAGAGGTTCGATTTTCTCTGTATAGTCATGAGGAACATGTTGATGTAATAAAGCAATATAAAAAGAAAATCGTTGCCTATCGTTTGCGTTCAAAACGCCTTCAAAATCCTACATCATTAGCAATAACTGAAGATTATGCTTAAAAAGAGATCGTTATAAAAACGGTCTCTTTATTAAAGCGGGTTATATAATTATTAAATTTTTATTCATATCGTAGTCCATTTGAAAGGGTATCAATAGCTTTCCAATCGTCAACAACAATTTGTTTATTATTTTTATGCATGATATTGTTAGCTATTAGTTTTTCAATGACTCGATTAAGATGACGGGTAGTTGTCCCGATTAATGAGGCTATTTCATGATGATCTTTAGTATGAATTTCGCGCCCAAATAAATTAGATGGATTTCGGGCTGTACATAAATAACTAGCAAAGCGTGTTTCCACAGAAGCTAGTAAATTGATACGTGAAGCTGTTGTGCAGGTTTGTAGTTTATAAGTGACGTGATGAATGAGTTCTTGAAGGAAGATTACATCTTGTAATAAGTAACTTGTTACATAATTTTTATCAATAAAAAGAAAATCCGTCTGTTGTTCGGAGGTTACATGAGATTGTATGTTTACGGACTGAATTAATTCAATATCTCCCATGATAGAAACGGCAGAACAAAATCTTAGTAATAATGCTTTACCTGTAATTACACTTGAAGTTATTTTTGTACGACCTGACATTTGAATATATAGGCCATCAATCATTTCGCCTTCGTGTAGTACAGTTTCTTTCGCTTCATATCTAAGGATCTTAAATGGATGATTGAATTGTTGGAATAGCTTTTTTATGTACTCGTTATTTAAGTAGCTTAATAATAAGGTATTATCTACAATATTTTGCATAATGTTTCTCCTTTTGGGACATCTGTCCTTTCTATTATAAAATAATTCATATACATTAAAAAGAAAGGAGTGATGTATATGAAATTTATTTTTGATATTGATGGTACTATTTGTTTTAAAGGGAACGCAGTAACGAAAGGGATAATTCACGCGCTAGACGTATGTCAAAGTAAAGGGCATGAGGTTATATTTGCATCAGCTAGACCGATTAGGGACTTATTACCGGTGCTACCAAATCATATGCATCATTATTCAATGATTGGTGGGAATGGGGCATTTATTGCAAAGGGAAAGGAGACTATTGAAGTTATAACTTTTGATCCAGGAACGGTAAGTGCTATACATTCAATAATAAAGAAACATAGCCTTTCATATTTGATAGATAGTCATTGGAATTATTCTTATACAGGAAGCGAGAATCATCCTATCTACAAAAACATAGATCCTAATCAATTGGCTAATAATGTACATATTGATGAAATTAAGGAAGTAGTGAAGGTGGTATTATTTCCTGACCATGTTCAAAAAGAATATATTATGAATATGTTAACAGAACTTCCTATACGTATTTATGAACATGATAATGAAGGGATTGTGGATATAAGCCCTGAGAATATTGATAAATGGGTAGGGTTACAACGATTGGGTATAAAAGAGAGAGAATTCGTAGTGTTTGGTAATGATTCGAACGATTTATCAATGTTTCTACACGCTAAGGAAAGCATTTGTGTTGGGAGTCATGAAGTATTATTGGGTCATGCATCCACATGTTTAAAAATAGATGAACAAAGTATTGTTAATAAAATAATTGAGTTATCCGAATTATATGCGTAATAAATATATGAAACATAATAAAAAAGAGTACGAAAAGGTTTGCTAGCCTTTTCGTACTCTTTTTTATTAATTATGAAATAATATACTTTCCAGATAAAAGAAAAGAAAATCATATAGCCAAATAAAGAATATGTATGATTCCAATCCAAACTATGAATAAAGAAACCGAATCTTTCAGAAATCTGTTCAAAAATGCTAGCACAAATACCTATTGAAATAATAAATAGAATTCTAGAAACTGTAGATAATGTTTTTGAAATTTGTATGAAAATCGTTGTTAAAATCGGTAGTACAAATAAAGTAAAGCCAATGTTAATTGAAAATATGGATGAGAAAGGTCTAACCGGAAAGGAATACATTTGTTTCGCAACAAAGAAAGCATCTAAGCAAGTTCCGATAATAGAAGAGAATAAGATTGTAATAACTAATGCGAAAAGGTTATTCTTCTTCTCGAAGGAGGACGTTTTTCTTTGCAAGAATTGCCAACTCAATTTTTTCGAGTGTTTTACAGTAGTCTTCTGTAATTTGTCCATGTATCCTTTCCTCCTTATCGGTTAAATAATGTATGACTTGCCAGTCGTTAAACCAATCTTCATGTTCTGTTTCTTCATGTTTCATATTTTTCCATGAATACATAAGTGCGGGGCTATATATACGGTGGGCATCACTTTTTAATTGGCATTTTTTTATTCTTCGTTTATAAAACTCTCTTGAAAAGGATTCATTCACACTTGAAAATAAATGTGGCCAATAATCTTTTCGTGATCCAGTATGTGGATGAGTGTCAGCCCATTGTAGTATACGAGCTAAAACGTGTTCATCATGAAACAATAATGTATATAATCGTTTTCCGAGCAAAATTCGTTCGTGTAAGGAAGTGAAATGTTTCATTGTATCACCAATTAATATTGTTTTTTGTTCAGTATTTTCTTCAGAGAAAGGGAAGAGAATATGATTAAATTGAAAGAAATCAAAAAGTTTAAATCCAATACTATTTAGTACATTTTTTTTGAAGTATTTATTTTGAATCACTCTTTTTTCTAAGTAGTTTTGTTCATTAATAATAGTCGCAATCGTTAATATTTGTTTGTTTCCAGTTTTCCAAAAAAAGTTCCACATTGTTTCCATGAATGTTGACACATTGAGGTGAGGGAGGAGATGAAAAAGATTTTTGTTTTTTTTAACACTCTGTTCATATAATAAAAATTGTGGATACACATCTTGAAAGATAAGCCAATTACCCCGTTCTAAAAAAGAAAAGAAAGTAAATTGATCTTTCTCAGATAACAATTTCGTATATAAATCCCCCTTTAAATCTGTCATGTTCCAACCGCCGTTCCGCGATACCATATGTCCAAGCAATGCCCAATGTATTTCAGGATATCTTTTGTAAAATTGATAGTAAGCACGAGTTCTTGTAACATTATTTTGATTCAATAATTTTGTTCTTTCTTTAATTGTATGTATGAATACTTTTTCTTCGTTCGAAAGGGGAGAAAGGAAGTTATTTACGTTGATGCATTTTTGTTTTAGCTCATTTTTTATTGAGAAGAGGGGTAGAGGAATGTTTTTGGAAAGTTTATGATTTGGATTGTCGTGTTGCATGTAAATCCCTCCTATTCAAGTCTGTTATCATAAATATATTAGTAACTACTTACATAAATGATATGTGAAGGAAATGAAAAATTGCAAAGTACAAAAAAGGAAAAAAGAGTCCGTCTCTTCTTTCCTTTTCTTGTATGTATTTACGCTACAGAGAATGAACACCTTTTTTGAGAAGAGTAGAAAATGAATCAGCATGAATAGGCTTGCTGTAGTAGTAGCCTTGAATAAATTGACAATTATTTTTTTGAAGGAAACGCACGTGTTCTTTCGTTTCTACACCTTCAGCGATAACTGACATTCCTAATGTATTTGCTAATGTGATGATCGTTTTAATAATTTCCATTCCATCGTCACATGTTTCAGACATTGTAATAAATTCTCTCGGGATTTTTAACGTATCGATTGGATATAAAGGTAAATAAGCTAGCGAAGAATAACCTGTGCCAAAGTCGTCAATTGAAATGTGAACGCCTAAACTCTTTAGTGTACGCAGTTTTATTAATGTTTCTCGCTCATCCATCATTGCAATTCGTTCTGTTAATTCAAGATCAAGAGAACTTGCTGGTAAACCTGTATTTGTTAATGTAGCAGAAATAGACTTTACAAAATCTTCTTGTTCAAATTCTTTAGCAGATAAATTTACGCCTATTTTTAAATGAGAATATCCGAGTGTATGCCAACGTTTCATTTGTTGACATGCTTGTTGTAATGTCCATTTTCCTATTGGAATGATTTGTAGTGTTTCTTCTGCAATCGGAATAAACTCGTATGGAGAAATAATACCTAATTCAGGATGATTCCACCTGATTAAAGCTTCAGCACCGATAATGTCATTAGATTCGCTATCAACTTGAGGTTGATATAAAAGGAACAATTCTTCATTTTGAATTGCATTTGGTAAATCTTTTTCTAATCGTAATCGTCTTTCAATTTTGTTTGCAATTACGTCATCATAAATAGAGACAGAATTAAGTTCTTTTGCTTTCGCATCATACATTGCAACATTAGCGTTTTTCAGAAGTGTAGCGGTATCGATTCCGGAATATGGATAAATAGCGATGCCAATACTTAGTGATAAACTTAATGTATGTTCATGTATGACAAACGATTTTTCCATGCATTCAAATAACTGGTTGCATAACTCGAATAAAGAATCTTCATCAGTATAGTTTTCAATTAAGACTGTAAACTCATCACCACCGATTCTTGACAGATGAGTATGTGATGGAAGACAGGATTGGAATCGCTTCGCTACTTCTTCTAATATGTAATCCCCTGCCGAATGTCCAAGTGTATCGTTAATTGCTTTAAAGCGATCTAAGTCCAAATATAATAATGCAAACTCGCTTTCTGTCGTTTTAGCATTTTTTATAATTCTTTTTAATTTCTTATGGAAAAAGGCACGGTTCCCAATTTTCGTTACAGTATCATGGAATGCTAAATATTTTATTTCTTCTTGTTGTTTTTTGAATACAGTAATATCCTTTACCATAATATAGCTTCCTAAAATTTGTCCATCTACCATGATAGGGACGATGGTAACGTATAAAAAATAAGTAAAGCCATTATTGTATTGAGAACGTAGTTGTAAAGAAGTAGGCTCCTGCTCTTTTACTTTTTCTAATGCGGATGATAATTTGTGTTTATCTTCGCTTAAGATAATAGAAAGACAAGGCTTGCCAAGCAATTCACTTGTAGAGACTCCAAGTAGCATACCTCCTGCTTTGTTCGCATTTAAGAAAATGCCATTTAAATCAATAGTAAAAATAGGATCGGGATGATATTCATATAATGATTCGAATTTTTGTTGTTTCTGAGATAAAGCTTCTGATTTTTGAACTAAGTCAGAAGTTCGTACAGCAACTTTTTCTTCTAATTGTGCATTAAAGAGTTGCAAACGTTCTGTTAAACTCTTGTTTTGCATACCTCCAATAGAATGGCGAATGAGTACGAAAACAAAAGTGATACAGTTTCCCGTAATAAGAATGGAAGAAGATGTTTGTTCTTTAAGGGTAAAGCCAATTAGAAATGTAACAGCAAGATATGGAAACGCGACTAAAACTTTTTTTCCTAGTATAGGGTTTACAATGAAATAGCTTGTATTATTCGTAAGACCGTTTGGAATAGAAGCAGCTATTGCAACAAGTAATAGTGGTATTCTATATAAAAGTCGTAATAATGCTACAGTGTCATGCGATAAATGAGTATTTAAATAAAAATAAATATAATTAAAAGCTGCAGAACTTATTAATACAAAAATAAAAATATATATTTTCCATTTCGACTTAAAAGCAGTTGGGCGAAAAATGAGACTAGCACCTAGTAGTAAAAAGAGTAGGTCTGCAATTGGATATAAAAATGAAAGGAAAATTTCCCCTATTGGTAGAGAGAAAATACTTAAATCTGGTTGATTAAATAAATACCATTCTAATGTGAGTATGGAAGCGAGTACTATACATATATCGCAAATAAAGAAAGCTTTTTCCCACTTATTACATTCCTTTAAAATCTTATAGCAAAAAGCGATAAGGAAGAAGAATAGAAATAGCATGTAAAATATATCTGAAAAAGTAAAGTGATGTACTGGGAATTGGAAAAATTCATGTTGAAACGTATATATTATTTTTCCTAATAAAAAACTGCCCATTGCGAAAGTAATACATAACCAAAAGAAATCAGTACAAACTTTTTTGGAATATAGAGAGTAAATTAATGATATGAATGCGATGCCTTCAACGATGAGAGAAGAGAAGCGTACATTGAAATCAGAAAAATGCACAGGGAACAAAAAGAAATATGTAAGACAATAGCTGGAATAGCAAAGTGTGGTTATTGTTAATATACGTAATTGTAAATTTTTATTTAACTGCAATAGAATCACCTTCTTAAAGTATACACTGTATTCATAATATCCATACGTAAGAATATTACTTGCAAATTGTATCAGATTTATTAGGAAAAATCATGCTTCTGAGTAAAGTAACGAAGAATGTAATGAATTTGTAATTGGGAAAATATCACAAAATAGTTTGATGAAAATTGAATGGAAGCTGTATATTAAATCATTTTTAAAATTGTAATGTTTTTTAGTGCTTTGCAAGTAAATATGCAAAATTGCATAAATATTACTTTCTATTTTATCCCATTTTAATGGGCAGTAAGACTCCCACCTCAAAATTCAGCGAAAGCAAAGAAGTTAGGTGGGGGTCGGGCTGCCCATAAAAGTCCGATTGGTGAGGGCTGATAATCAGTGGGGGATGAAGAAAATCCCCTCACTGATTAAAGTTTCACTTTATGGAAAATGTTTTTGTTATAAAGTATAAACTAAACTTTTGTATGCATCTATTCTCATACGAATGAGGGATTTCAAAAAGATGTTACGTATATACAATAGTACGTAAGCGTATATAAAACATTTAGTATGGGAGGAAAAGTATGAAGAATTGGGTGAAGTTTCGAATAGCACGTCCAACTAATCAGTTTGAAAAGGTGATAGAATTCTATGAAAAAGGATTGGGCTTAAAACGTATAGGTGAATTCTATAATCATGAAGGCTATGATGGGGTCATGTTTGGACTCCCAGGTGAAGAGTATCATTTAGAATTTACAAGACATATAGATGGGAGCCCATGTCCAGCTCCGACAAAAGATAATTTACTCGTATTTTATATGCATGAAGATAGTGAAATGAAAAAGGTGAGTAAAAGGTTGCATGCATTGGGATATGATGAAGTCGAACCAGAGAACCCATATTGGAAAGATAAGGGGATAACGATAGAGGATCCAGATGGCTGGAGAATTGTGTTGATGAAATTAGAAGAATAATGTGTAATTATGCTTGAAGTTCAAGTAGGAGGAAATACGTAAGAGAGCTTTCTTTTGAGGAGATACACTCATGGAAGGCTTTTTTTATTTGGAATCTGAAAAACAAAATTTGAAATTATATTCTGAAAAGTTATAAAATAAGAACGTGTATTCCTATGGGGGTGAGAGGGGTGCCTGTAAAGATGAATAGAACACTAGGGGGACTTTTTTATGATATGCCGGATTAAGGATGCAGAAATATATTATGAAATCATTGGCGAAGGAAAACCTGCCATTATTATACATGGCTGTGCACCTGATCATAGGTTAATGCAGAGGTGCATGGAATCAGTATTCGAAAAATATAAAGGTTACCAAAGAATATATATTGATTTACCTGGCATGGGGAAATCGAATGCTCCAGATTGGATAAATAGTTCAGATCATATGTTAGAACTGTTAATTGCATGTATTGAAAAAATTATTCCAACGAAAAACTTTTTATTAGTAGGGGAGTCCTATGGCGGATATTTAGCTCGAGGTATACTCACAAAGCTGTTTGAAAGAGTTAATGGATTACTATTAGTATGTCCTGTTGTTGTAGCGGAGCAAGAAAAAAGGATCCGCCCGAATAAACAGGTAATTGTACAAGATAAGGAGTTTTTAAATAAGCTTACTTCAACTGATAGAGAAGAATTTTGCGAGTTAGCAGTGGTCGCGAATGAATATACATATACGAGATTTAAAGAGGAGATTAAGCCGGGACTAGATATTGCTAATTATGAGTTTATTGAAAGGTTGCAAAAAAATTACTCTCTTACTATGAATTTTCGTCATATGAAATATGAGAAACCTGTTCTTTTACTAGCTGGAAGACAAGATATATCCGTAGGTTATCAAGATATTATAGAAATTATTGATGATTATCCAAGAGCGACATTAGCGGTGTTAGATATGGCAGGGCATAATTTACAAATTGAACAACCTGAATTGTTCGAGAGTTTAGTAGGAGAATGGATTAAACGGACAAATCAGCAAAGTTTATAAAATATGAATGAATTAATATTTTCGAGGAGGAAGTATGAATACATATATTTATATGGTTAGGCACGGTGAATCACCAAAATTAGAAGCGGGTGAAAGAACACGTGGATTAACTGAAAAGGGAAGTTTAGACGCTCATAGAGTAACAGAGATATTAAAAACAGAGGGAATCGATACTTTCATTTCAAGTCCGTATAAGAGAGCGGTATTAACGATAGAAAAAACAGCCGATTTCTATGAAAAAGAAATATTAATATATGAAAATCTTAAGGAGTGTATGTTTTCCAGTGGAGATCAAGTTATAGCAGATAAAGAAGTGTATCCACTTGTAAAGAAGATGTTCTCTAATCCGGACTTTGCACGAACGGAAGGAGAGTCATATGCGGATTGCCAAAGAAGGGTAGTGAAAGTATTAAAAGAAATCTTAATGGATTTTCAAGGACAAAAAATTATAATTGGTACACATGGACTTGTCATGACACTCATGATGAATTATTTTGATAAGCAATATGGTTTCGAATTTTTAATGAATACGTCAAAACCAGATATATATAAGATGGAGTTTAAAGAAGAACAATTAATGAATGTAGAGAGATTATGGAAAGCAGAATAAAATTGGTTGTATGGGCTTTATTGTAAAAGTTACTTTTATAGCAAAATCTTCTTATTTGAATAGAAAGTATTTTTATCAACTATTTTTAGAATGTTAAATCAATAAGTAATTATTCAGTTTCTGAATAATATAATTGAAAGTTGGTTTAAGTAAACAATTTTAAATGTGACAAAACTCCAAACGTTGGATTTATATTCAATAGGAGAAAAAGATGTAGAATTTTGTCTTACTGTCCTCGTTTACTTTTTATTTCATTACATATAGGCTTTGTGGTGTAAGGGGAGACATCACCTTTACGCAAAATCTATAAGGAGGTCATTGTAATGAAACAAATTAAAAAGTTTGCGGGAGTTGCTTTAGCGGGGACGATTGGATTAAGTGGACTACTGTTTTTAGAACCAAGTGTAAGCGCTGCGGAAGTACAGCAAGTGAAAGAGGAGAATTTCAATGCAATTGATGTATCGATGAATCTAAATGAATTATATGTATTAAGTGGCAGAAGCATTGATGTTCTTTCTGGAGATAAAGAAGCAATTCAGCTAAACAAATACACAATTCGTTTTAGTAAACCAGGGAAGTATGTTATTAGGGTGAATGGTTGTATTTATAATGATGTATATACTTTTATTGTGAATGAGTAGCATATATTCTTAAATTGTGAGATGAAAAAGAAACACCCTATTTGCGGTGAGAGCCGTAAATAGGGTGAATTTATTTGTATTAAGTTGTGTTTTATAAATTTTCATTAATTTGCTCTTTGTTTTTGTTTTGTAAAGTATGTAGGAGTGTTTGAAACATTTTAAATGATTGCTGGAAGATTGGACTTTGAATAAAAGTGTATAGAAAAGTTACGACAAAAACAGGGCCACCGAGCATAAATCCAATAACTAGTACAACGCATTCTACTATGATTCTAGCACGGCTAATAGATAGACCGGTTTTGTCGGAAATAGTAAGCATGAATCCATCACGAGGTCCAGCGCCGATTCCAGCCGCAACATACATACCTCCCCCGATACCTGTAATGGCAATGCCAGAAAATAAAATGAGTAAGTTTAACCATAAATAATCACTAGCGTTTGGAAGAATATTTGATTGTAAGAAAAAGTCCATAATCGGACCGATAAGTAGTGCATTTAAAAATGTTCCTACATTTATGTATTTTCGATCTACTAGTAAAGAAATGAGAACGAGACATAATCCACATACGACACTCCACGTACCAATAGTCCATCCAAACCTTTGGTAGAGAGCCATGTTTAAAACTTCCCAAGGATGTAAACCGAGAAATTTAACTTTTACTGCAAGAGCATTTCCAAGGCCGAAAAAAATTAATTCTAAGAAAAAAAGAAAATAGCGAAAGAGAGTTAGCCTCATTTTTAAAACCTCCCATATTGTATAATTATGTATATTACATGTAAGAGTTCTAATGTACAAATATTACGACTTTTCAGCTGGTATTTAAAATAGCTAAAATGCAAATGAAATATATGTATTCACAGTCAAAAAAGTTAAAATATTTCGTCTCAAGGATTATAATAGAGAAAGAAATATAAAAGGGAGTGAACGAGTTTGAAACAAGAACTTATTGAAAGATTTACGAGATATGTAAAAATTGATACGCAATCAAATGAAGAAAGTCATACAGTGCCAACAACACCTGGACAAATTGAATTTGGTAAGTTATTAGTGGAAGAGCTAAAAGAAATTGGGTTAACAGAAGTGACGATGGATGATAACGGTTATGTAATGGCAACACTTCCTGCTAATACGGATAAGGATGTTCCTGTAATTGGCTTTTTAGCACATTTAGATACGGCGACAGATTTTACAGGGAAAAATGTAAAACCACAAATTCATGAAAACTTTGACGGGAACGCAATTACGTTAAATGAAGAGCTAAATGTTGTGTTAACACCAGAGCAATTCCCAGAGTTACCATCTTATAAAGGTCATACGATTATTACAACGGATGGTACGACACTTCTTGGAGCAGATGATAAAGCTGGTTTGACAGAAATTATGGTTGCAATGAACTATTTAGTACATAATCCACAAATTAAGCATGGAAAAATAAGAGTTGCATTTACGCCGGATGAAGAAATTGGCCGTGGCCCAGCACATTTTGATGTAGAAGCGTTTGGTGCATCATTCGCTTATACGATGGATGGAGGTCCATTAGGTGGTTTAGAATATGAAAGCTTTAATGCTGCAGGTGCTAAGTTAACGTTTAACGGAACGAATACACATCCTGGAACAGCGAAAAATAAAATGCGTAACGCAACTAAACTTGCTATGGAGTTTAATGGGTATTTACCAGTAGAAGAGGCGCCGGAATATACTGAGGGCTATGAAGGATTCTATCATTTACTTTCTTTAAATGGTGATGTTGAGCAAAGTAAAGCGTATTATATTATTCGAGATTTTGATCGTGAAAATTTTGAAGCGCGTAAACATAACGTTGAAAATATTGTGAAGCAAATGCAAGAGAAGTATGGACAAGATGCAGTCGTTTTAGAAATGAATGATCAATACTATAACATGCTTGAAAAGATTGAACCAGTGAGAGAAATTGTTGATATTGCATATGAGGCAATGAAAAGTTTAAATATTGAACCAAACATTCATCCGATTCGCGGCGGGACAGATGGATCACAGTTATCATATATGGGATTACCAACGCCGAATATTTTCACAGGTGGTGAAAACTATCACGGTAAATTCGAGTATGTTTCGGTAGATGTTATGGAAAAAGCTGTTCAAGTTATTGTAGAGATTGCAAGACGATTTGAAGAACAAGCTTAAAAAAAGAACCAAGTAGTGCAGATGTGCTACTTGGTTTTTTAGTATAATACTCGCCACAAATAAAAAGTTGCGTAAGACTCCCAGTTCATCCAATTTGCCGCAAAATCTTTTATTTCCTGTTTAGTCGGTTTACTTTCGGAACCTGTTATATATTTAATTGCATTGTGCAAGCCAACATCGTCAATTGGAAAGGCAGAAGGAAAGCGTAAACAGCGCATTAAAACATAGTTGGCAGTCCACGGTCCTATACCATGTATAGCGGTTAATTGTTTTTCAGCTTGTTTCACATCTTGTATTTGCAGTAAAGATTCTTTTGATAGTTTTCCTTCTGTAATAAGCTTTGCAATACCGATTAAATATTCACATTTTCTAGTCGTCATTTTTAAGTTTTTGAGATCCTCTACATGTAAATTGGCAATCGTTTCAGGAGAAGGGAATATCCAATGTTTTCTATCGTTCCATTCTACATAATTTCCAAAGTGTTCGACTAATCTTCTTTTTAGCGTATAAGCATATGTGAGGTTAATTTGCTGACCGATAATTCCCCAGGAAAGTGCTTCAAATAAGTCTGGAATACCTAAAGTACGAAGTCCATAATATTGTTCAATTGGTCTTTGAAGGAGTACATCATGTTTAGCCAATGTATAAAAGGGAGCTAAATCAGTAGTTAAATCAAACCAATCCTTCACATAGTTAGCTACAGCTTCGTGTATCGATTCTTCAGATGTATATAATTCTTCTAAAAAACGTATTTGAATATGCCCATCTGTATTCATACTAATTGCAACTAAAGGATTTACATCGTGAACAGAGATAACTTTATAAATTTTGTTGTCTTCAATGTGAAACATACATTCATTGTTAGAACGTGATAGATAGCGTAAATTTTCTTGGAAACTAAATTCTGTTGGCACTGCTAAAGTTAATGCGTTACTATATTCTGCTGTCATAAGAATTCTACCTGCGACTTTTCTAATGTAAGCAATTCTTTCTTCATTTCTAATCCCCCTCTAAAGCCAGTTAGTTTCCCATTCTTTCCAATAACACGATGGCAAGGAATCGTAATAAGAAGTGGGTTAGCTGCAATAGCAGTAGCAACGGCACGCACCGCTTTAGATTTTTGAATTCTTTCGGCAATTTCTGTGTAAGAATATGTTTTCCCATAAGGAATTTCACGTACTGTATTCCAAACAGATAATTGAAATTCAGTTCCGTAAGCATCGATAGGAAATGCAAAAGTTTCTCGCTTGTTTTCTAAATACTCGATAATTTCTTTTGTATATACTTGTAAGTAATCTGGACTATGGATCAATATATGTTGGGGAAGCTTTTTTCTAGCCCATATATTTAATTCTTCAAAGGTCTCATCTTGTGATCCAATGAAACATAGTCCATTTTCAGTTGCAGCAATATGAAATTGCCAATTTTCATGTGTAAGTAGCGTCCAATATATATAATCATTTTTGTAGGAATTCATTATTGTAACCCTCTTTCATTTCATTCTTTTTTCGATATGCAGTAGGCGTAAATCCGGTTTTCTTTTTAAATAAAGTTGCGAAATATTCTGGGTTTTCTATCCCAACAGCATTACTAATTTCTTTAATGGATTGATTTGTTTGTAATAGTTGTTCTGCCGCTTTAACAATTCTGAACTGTTGTATATATTCTATAGGACTTATTCCTGTCGTTTTTTTGAAAGTGCGTTGTAAATGAAATGAGCTACCATGGCACATTTCCGCAAGTATGTCGAGAGTTAATAATTCATCAAAGTGTTTTTCGATATACTTTTTAATTTGTTCTACCCACTCTTCATTAGGTAAAGTGAGCCCATTTGGTTTACAACGTTTGCACGGGCGAAAATTTTCACTTAACGCTTGCTCTGCATGATGAAAAATTCGTACATTGTTTTTATTCGGTATTCTTGATTTGCATGATGGCCTGCAAAAGATTCCGGTTGATTTCACAGCATAAAAGAACTTGCTATCATAGGAAGAATCATTATGAATAATCGCTTGCCAATGCTCATTTGTTAACGTAACTCCTTCATTGTACAAAGAACATCACCTCTGAAATTAGTATAACCTGAATAAAGTGCGTATGTATGTATTCACAAATGTAAGAGCAAGATTACAAAGGTGAAAATATTGGATGGCGTTTAGATTATTTTGTTGTTTCCGAAAGAATGAAAGACAAAATAACAGAGGCGAAAATTAATAGTGAAGTAATGGAATCAGACCATGGCCCAGTTGAATTACATATAAATTTCTAAAAAAAGAAGTATCCCCCTAACATTAGGCGGATACTTCTTTTTTATTCATTTTGTTAAAATTTTTCAAATCTTTCTTGAAATAATTGCGTATTAAATATATACTTAGTAACGATAATCATTATCAATGAAAATAATTATCAATGGATGAGGTATAAAAGAATTATAGCTTAGGGGAAGTGAACGCGAATGAGTTCTGGATAGAATTATTAATCTAATGAAATATATGTAAGACAAGTTTCATATAGTTAAATTTTATTGAGAATATAGTTTTGAAAATTCGAGAGGAGATGTATAAAGATGAATAAGAAGTTATTTACATTAGGGATGGTTACAGTTTTAAGCGTAGGGCTAGTAGCATGTAATAGTGCAGATAAAACTTCAGGAGAAAAAACACAACAGACAAAGGCTAGTGAGACGAAAAAAGACGAAAAACGAAAAATTACATATTTAGGTAAAGAATATACAGTGCCAGCAAAAGTAGATAAAATTGCGACAGCTAGTTTAGAGTCAATGGAAGATGCGGCGGTACTTGGTATTAAGCCAGTAGGTGCAATTACTGTTGGTGGTAAATTACCGAAGTATCTTGAGAAAGATTTAGAGGGTGCAAAATCTGTTGGTGAGAAAATGGAACCAAATTTCGAAACATTACTTCAATTAAAGCCAGATGTTATTACATCAAGTACGAAATTCCCAGCAGAAACAGCTGAAAAATTTACGAAAGTAGCTCCTACATTCCCGGTATCACATGTTTCAACAAATTGGGAAGATAACTTAAAGTTAATGGGAGAATTAACTGGCAAAAAAGATAAAGCGGAAAAAATTATTAAAGATTACAATGCGGACGCTGAAAAAGCAAAAGCAAAACTAGGAGATAAGTTAAAAGACAAAAAAGTACTTGTTATTAGACTAAGGGCAAACGAATTATTCCTATATCCAGAAGGAGTATACTTCAACCCTGTAATTTATAAAGATCTTGGGCTAACTGCTCCAGAACAATTAAAAACTGTAAAAGCACAAGAGAAGATTTCATTTGAAAAACTTGCTGAACTTAACCCGGATTATATTTTCTTACAATATGAAACAACTGAAAATAAAAACCCGAAAGTGCTAGAAGAAATTGAAAGTAATCCAATTTGGCAAAGTATGAATGCTGCGAAAGAAAAGAAAGTATTTGTAAACGTTGTGGATCCAATGGCACAAGGTGGTACTGCTTGGAGTAAAACAGCATTCTTAAAAGAAGCAGTGAAAAATTTATCTAAATAATATTTTAAGTAAGGTGCGTTGAATGATATGCAGAAAACAAATGCAGTACCAGTAACCATATTATGTATAGCACCCATACTCATCTTATTTACAGTTATACTTTCTATTTTGTATGGGGCGAAAAGTATTGATGCTGAAACGGTGTGGAACGCATTATTTCATTTTGATTCAAGTGATGTAAATCATAATATCATTATTACTTCACGTTTACCAAGGGTAGTTGCAGCTCTTTTAGTTGGAGCATTTCTAGCCATATCAGGAGCACTTATGCAGGGGATGACAAGAAACTATCTTGCATCCCCTTCTATTATGGGTGTGACGGATGGGGCAGCTTTTGTTATTACACTTTGTATGATTTTTCTTCCAGGAATGTCATCGATTGGTATGGTTGTATGTTCAATGATTGGTTCTGCATTAGGAGCCGGTATCGTATTTGGTTTTGGTTCACTCCTTCAAAATGGCTTATCGCCAGTTAGGTTGGCAATTATCGGAACGGTTATTGGAACATTTTTAAGTAGTGTATCGGCCGCGATGGCTTCATATTTCCAAATTTCTCAAAATGTTAGTTTTTGGTTTAATGCAAAGTTAGATCAAGTTGATCCTAATATAATTAAAATCACAATACCTTTTGGGGTAATTGGAATAGTTTTAGCACTGTTAATATCAAAATCTATTACGATTCTTTCTTTAGGAGAAGAAGTTTCTATTAACCTAGGGCAGCGTACAAAACTAGTTAAAGCAATGGCTATTTTATCAGTAATCTTTTTAACAGGAACAGCAGTTGCTTTAGTGGGGAAAGTAGGTTTTGTAGGTTTAATTATTCCGCACATTACTCGCTTTATAATTGGAGTAGATTATAAGTGGATTTTACCATGTGCAGGCGTTATTGGCGGCGTTTTTCTAGCGTTATGTGACGTTTTAAGTAGATTTGTAAATTATCCATTTGAAACGCCGATTGGAGTCGTAACATCTTTAATTGGAATTCCTTTCTTCCTGTATTTAATCCGGACAAGAGGAGGAGAGAGACATGCTTAAAAGCTCAAATCAACGTTTCGGAATGACGATGGGGATACTTATATTTTTAATACTATGTGCTATTTATATTAGTTTAACGAATGGTACGTTTGATATTACGATTACAGATGTATTTAAAACACTCTTTAGAATAGATCCAGTACCAGACCATGATTTAGTTATTTTTGAGTTCCGTCTCCCGCGCATCATAATTGCTGGATTAGTAGGATTAGGTCTCGGTGTTGCAGGTGCTGTTATTCAAGGGATTACGAGAAATGGATTGGCAGACCCAGGTATTTTAGGAGTTAATGCCGGAGCAGGAACAGCAATCGTCATTTTTATGTTTTTCTTCCAAGGACAATTAAAAAGCACAGACTGGGTTTCTATTATGATGATGCCAATGTTTGGTTTAGTAGGTGGATTAGGTGCAGCTATCATCATTTATCTGTTTTCTTGGAAAAACGGTAAGTTAGATTCGCAGCGACTTTTATTAACAGGGATTGCAATTGGATCAGGATTCGGGGCATTTTCTATGTATTTATCACTCAAAATGAAATCAACTGATTTTGAAATGGCTGCAGTATGGGTGTCCGGAAGTATATATAGTGCAAACTGGAAGTACATTATTGCCATGTTGCCGTGGCTTATCATATTAATTCCTCTCATACAAAAGAAAGCTTATTTATTAGATTTATTTCAGTTGGAAGAAACGAGTATTACAAGTTTAGGGGTTTCAGTAGAAAGAGAGAAATCTATTTTACTATTAAGTAGTATCGGACTTGTGAGCGCTTGTGTTGCAGTTTCAGGAAGTATCGGTTTCATTGGACTAATGGCACCACATATAGCGAAAAGACTTGTCGGTATTCAGCATAAGCATATCATTCCTACGTGCGGAGTAATCGGAATGTTTCTTGTAATTGCTTCAGACTTTATTGCAAAAACAGTTTTCACACCTGTAGAGTTACCAGTTGGAATCGTTATTTCTATTGTCGGTGTACCGTATTTCTTATATTTACTTTATAAGGCGAAAGCGTAAGAGGAGGAATAAAAGTGAGTATTTTAAGTGCAAAAAATTTAGAAACGAGTTATGAAAAGCTTACAGTGTTTCGCGATTTAAATGTGGAAATACAAGAAGGAAAAGTAACGACAATTATAGGGCCAAACGGGTGCGGTAAATCAACATTGTTAAAAACAATGGGAAGAATTTTAAAGCAAAAGAGTGGTAAAGTATATTTGCAAGGGCAAGATCTAAATACAATTCCAACGAAAGAAATTGCGAAGCAGTTAGCTTTACTTCCGCAAACTCCAATTGCGCCAGGAGAGCTTAAAGTAGAAGAATTAATTTCTTATGGACGTTATCCACATCGAAATAATGTAAATAAGTTAACTTCAAAAGATAAAGAAATGATTGACTGGGCATTAGATATAACGAAAACTTCTGCATTTCGAACGAGACAAATTGCAAATTTATCAGGTGGTCAACGACAAAAGGTATGGCTAGCAATGGCTTTAGCACAAGAGACAGAAGTGTTGCTACTAGATGAACCAACTACATATCTTGATATGTCTCATCAATTAGATGTATTACAAATTGTGGAGAAGTTAAATAAAGAACATAATTGTACGGTCGTTATGGTACTACATGATATTAACCATGCAGCAAGGTTTTCAGATGAAATTATTGCAATGAAGGAAGGGGAAATTGTTACAACTGGTAGTCCAGAAGAGATTATTACAAATGAAGTATTAAAAGAAGTATTTCATATTGATGCGCGTGTCATGATCGATCCGTATAACGGGGCTCCTGTTTGCTTCGGTTATGATAGCGTTGTATCTCAAGAAGAAAAAGTAGAAATATATGTAACAAGTTAAAAGGGGGGATATAGGGTGAATACTGCTATTGAAAAACAGCAGATTAAAACATCTAATACAGAACAGTGGAACATGTATTCAAAATTAGAAGGTAACGAGTATCAAATTTATATTTCAAAGCCGAGGCAGCCAGCACCCGAGTCAGGGTATCCTGTTATATACGTATTAGACGGCAATGCCTTTTTTCAAACATTCCATGAAGCTGTTAAAATACAATCAGTTAGAGCAGAAAAAACAGGTGTTTTACCAGCCATTATAGTAGGTATTGGTTATCCGATTGAAGGGGCATTTTCAGGTGAAGAAAGATGCTATGATTTTACGCCTAGCGTAATTTCAAATGATGCACCTTTAAAGCCAGACGGTAAACCGTGGCCTAAAACAGGAGGAGCACATCATTTTTTTACTTTTATTGAAGAAGAATTAAAGCCGCAAATTGAAAAGAATTTTGAAATTGATAAAGGAAAGCAAACACTATTTGGGCATTCTTTAGGTGGTCTATTTGCTTTACATATATTATTTACAAATCTAAATGCTTTTCAAAATTATTTTATAAGTAGCCCGTCGATTTGGTGGAATAACCAATCTGTGCTTGAAAAAGAAGAGAATCTTATAAGTGAATTAAACAATGCAAAGGTTAAAACAGGAGTATTTCTTACAGTGGGTTCACTAGAACGAGAGCATATGGTTGTAGGGGCAAAGGAATTATCAGAGCGCCTTTTCCAAGTGAAACACGATCAGTTTAGATTTACGTTTTATGAAGCTGAAGGGGAGAATCACGCGTCTGTTGTGCCGACTTCTTTAAGTAAAGGATTGAGGTTTGTTAGTCACATATAGAAGAGGGAAAAGGTAAGCGATTGCTTACCTTTTTTTCATTATTGTTTAAAAGCAACGTATCCATCAATTAAAAAGCTAGTGAGAAAGCGAGTAATTTAATATAAACGAGAAACATTCAAATGAATATTTGAATGTTTCTCGTTTATAAGGTATACTACATACATAATCAAATATATATTTGAACAAGAGGTGTTACATATGAAGGAAGAACATTGTGAACTTTGTTATCATGATGAGCAAAAAGTAAAACATGCAAGTGATATGCTAGAGAAAGAAAATATAAGTAGTGTAGCAAAAATGTTTAAGGCACTTGCAGATGAAACACGTTTAAAAATTGCTTATGCGTTGTATACAGAAAAGGAACTTTGCGTACGCGATGTCGCAAGTATTATTCATAGTAGTATTGCAACAGCATCACACCACTTAAGACTATTACAAACGATAGGATTAGCGAAAAAGCGTAAAGAGGGGAAACTTGTTTTTTATTCATTAGATGACTCCCACGTAAATGGATTAATTGAATTAGCGTTTAGTCATAGTAGTGAAATAAGCAAAAAAGAACTAAATATGTAACAATGCATTTTCATAAAGATACTTCTTTATGAAAATGCAACTTTCAAGGGAGAGGGGATAATAAGTATGGTAAAGTTAGTTTTAATACGACATGGACAAAGTGAATGGAATGTTGAAAATCGGTTTACAGGTTGGACGGATGTTGATTTATCTAGTAAAGGTTTGGAAGAAGCAAGAGAAGCCGGAGTAATGCTGAAAGCTAGTGGTTTCTCATTTGATATCGCATATACATCTGTTTTGAGAAGAGCGATGCGTACTTTATGGATTACTCTCGAAGAAATGGATTTGATGTGGATACCTGTTTATAAAACATGGAAATTAAATGAGCGACATTACGGTGCACTTCAAGGGTTAAATAAGGAAGAGACAGCAAGAAAATATGGCGATGAACAAGTAACCTTATGGAGACGTTCAACAAATGTACGCCCACCAGCACTTACAAAAGATGATGAAAGATATGAAGCAGCACATCCGAAATATAGAGATATAAAAGATTATGAGTTCCCTCTTACAGAAGACCTAGAAGATACAGAGAAACGAGTTGTTTCATATTGGAATGAAGAGATAGCTCCTAACGTAAAAGCTGGTAAACAAGTAATTATTGCAGCCCATGGAAATACAATACGTGCTTTAGTAAAACATTTAGATCAAATTTCAGATAAAGATATAGAAAATGTAAACATTCCAACAGGAACACCATTAGTTTATGAATTGGATAACGATTTAAAACCGATAGGCCATTATTATTTAAATAGGGAAATAGAAACTTTAGAAGAAAAACAGGTGTGAAATAAACGATTTATAATACCCTACCTATGTATTGTATATTAACAATGGGGGTGATTAATAGTGTTACATTATACGGTCGTAAATAAAAAGAATTGTAAGTCATGTGGATTATGTACTTCTATAGCACCTGATATATATCAATTAGACGGAAGGGGGAAATCATTTGGTGTATTAGATAACAATCAAGGAATAGTGGGTATACCAAAAATTTTCTTGCAAGCAATGTTGGCGGCAAGTGACGGCTGCCCAACAAGTTCAATTCAGGTCAAAAAAGAGCCATTTATCCCACTTTAATGGGCAGTAAGACCCCCACTAATTGAAGTTTCACTTTATAAAGAAAGACAAAATTAAAAGGAGGCATTTATATGGGACATCATCACGGTCACCAACATCATGGACATGCTCATGGGCATTCACATGGACATCATCATTTTGAGGAAAGCAGGAAAGGAAATAGAAAAGGATTAATTACAGCTTTAGTAATTACAGCAACTATTATGTTCCTTGAATTTTTCGGGGGACTAGTCACAAATAGTTTGGCCTTATTATCTGATTCAGGCCATATGTTAAGTGATACAAGTTCATTATTATTAAGTTTAATTGCTATTGGATTGGCAGCTAGAACAGTTACTTCTAAAAAAACGTATGGATATTATCGTTTTGAGATTTTAGCAGCATTAATTAATGGAGTTACGTTATTTGTTGTAGCGGGGCTTATCGTATGGGAAGCAGTTGGTCGTTTTTTTGAACCACCAACTGTTGCAGGTGGTCCAATGATGTTAATCGCATCAATTGGTTTACTAGCAAATTTAATTAGTGCCTGGGCACTTATGAGACAAGGTGATGTGAAAAATAATGTGAATTTACGTAGCGCGTATTTACATGTTCTTGGAGATGCTTTAGGATCAGTGGGAGCGTTAGTAGCTGGTGTACTTATGTCATTATTCTCATGGTATATTGCAGATCCAATTATTTCAGTAGTTGTTGCTTTATTAATTTTAAAGAGCGCGTGGGGAGTAACAAAACATTCCATTCATATACTTATGGAGGGTACACCCGTTGCAATTGAACTAGAGAAAGTAAAACAAGCGATTAAAGGAGTAAAAGGTGTACGTGATTTACATGATCTTCATATTTGGACAATTACATCTGGATTAGATGCATTAAGCGTCCATGTAATGATTGATAAAAAACAGGATGATCAAGAAGTACTTCAAAATATTATTGATACGTTAAAACAAGAGTTTCATATTGAACATGCTACCATTCAAATTGAAACACTTACTATTAAACATAATGAAATGATCGTCTAATTAAATGTAAGCAAAAGGCTATGGGGAAATTCTCCATAGCCTTTTGTTTGCGTAAGTAGAATTGTCCTTTTTGAAAGTTTTGTTTCAATTTTTCGTCTAAAGAGACAAAAAGTTGTCACAATTCGTTCACAATTAGCATAAACATAAAATAGACGAAATGAACTTATTTCCGAAAAGGCTTGGTTCATTCCAATTATGATTCGTAGAGCTGAAAAAGCACGGATGAAAAGTTCACTATATTCTCAAGGAGGTAGATCGTATGAAAACTATTCTTGCTATTGCTGGGCTTATTTGGGTTTTATCACATGGCATTCCAATTTATGAAGGAGAACAAATTCGCAGTGCTCTGAATAAAAATTTTAATGAATATCATATTATTGATCGGCAAGATAACGTTGTGACTGTTCGTGTAAATGACTGTTTTCATACGGTAACCGTTGAAGGAACTTCAGTAGTGAATGATACAAAAGTATGTGATCAGCAATAATTATATATAGGAAGAAAAAGTCTCAATTTACATGTGTGAAGATTGAGGCTTTTATATTTGGGAATGAATAATAAGCGGGGATGGAAAATCCCCGCTTATTATTGTTTTTTGAAAAAAGGAAAGGGTATAATGAAAATTGAGACTGAGAAGCTAACAATGTATTAAAAATAATCATAAAGTGGAAATATACTCATATGGGGTATCATGCATAGATATTTAATGCTATAATTGGTATACTCGTAAAAGTAATTGTTTTATTGGATGAAGAGAAACTTTAAGAAGGTGATAATATGGGGCATAAAGAGCATGAAGCAGTAACACATAGATCAGAAAAAGAAAAAGAGCAAATTATAAATAGATTAAAGAGAATTGAAGGGCAAGTTCGGGGTATTCAAAATATGATTGAAAACGATCGGTATTGCGTGGATATTTTAGTGCAAATTTCAGCGATTAATGCAGCAATGAAAAAAGTAGGAATGGGTGTATTAAAAAACCATACAAGTCATTGTGTTTCAGGTGCAATTAAAGATGGTAATGGTGACGAAGCAATTGAAGAATTAATGACAGTATTTGAACGTTTTTCAAAAGCGTAAAAACAAGCTAGTACGTAACTGGCTTGTTTTTTGTTTACTTTCATATAAGGTTTCGGGGTATTGATGTGAAAAAGTGTATGTAAAATAAACTTTTAGAAAATAATTGAAAAATCATGATACAAAACTATTGATTACCTTAGGGGGGTATGGTAATATGTAATTGTGATTAACAAACAATAAAGAAACAAGAGGAGGATTTTAAATGGAACAGTTAACATTACAAGTTGAAGGTATGTCTTGTGGACATTGTGTAAATGCTATTGAAAGTAGTGTGAAAGAACTAGATGGCGTTGATCAAGTAAAAGTTCAATTAGCAGAAGGAACTGTTGAAGTTACTATCGACTCGTCAGTTGTAACATTAAAAGATATCATTGCTGTAATTGAAGATCAAGGATACGATGTTCAATAATTATTTTTAGATATGGAAATAAATCGTACTTTCTATAAAGTACGATTTATTTTGCTAATAATTATACCTCATAAGGGTATATAGAGGTGAGAGACATGAATGAACAAAAAGAGGCCAATCTTCAAATATCAGGAATGACATGTGCCGCATGTGCAAATAGAATTGAAAAAGGCCTAAAAAAAGTAGAAGGTGTTCATGATGCAAATGTAAATTTTGCACTTGAAAAAACAAAAATAATGTATGATCCCCAAAAAACAAATCCGCAACAATTTAAGGAAAAAGTTGAATCGTTAGGATATGGAATTGTAAGTGATAAAGCTGAATTTACTGTTTCAGGAATGACATGCGCAGCATGTGCGAATAGAGTAGAAAAGCGTTTAAATAAGTTAGAAGGCGTGAACGAAGCGACAGTAAATTTCGCTTTGGAATCGGCTACAGTAGATTTTAATCCTGATGAAATTAATGTAAATGAAATGAAGAGTGCAATTACGAAATTAGGATATAAATTGGAATTGAAATCAGATGAGCAAGATGGATCAACTGATCATCGCTTACAAGAAATTGAGCGACAAAAGAAGAAGTTTATCGTTTCGTTTATTTTATCATTCCCGTTACTGTGGGCAATGGTAAGTCACTTCTCATTTACATCGTTTATTTATTTACCTGATATGCTTATGAACCCTTGGGTGCAGATGGCTCTTGCAACGCCAGTTCAATTTATCATTGGTGGACAGTTTTATGTTGGAGCTTATAAAGCGTTACGTAATAAAAGTGCTAACATGGATGTTCTTGTGGCACTTGGAACGTCGGCTGCCTATTTCTATAGTGTATATTTAAGCATTCAATCTATCGGTTCTTCGGAGCATATGACAGATTTATATTTTGAAACGAGCGCGGTACTTATTACACTAATTATTTTAGGTAAATTATTTGAAGCGAAAGCAAAGGGACGTTCATCAGAGGCAATTAAAAAGTTGATGGGTTTACAAGCAAAGACAGCTACAGTTGTGCGAGATGGAACAGAAATGAAAATTTTAATCGAAGAAGTAGTAGCTGGTGATATCGTTTATGTAAAGCCTGGTGAAAAAATTCCAGTAGATGGTGAGATTGTAGAAGGAAAGTCAGCAATAGATGAATCGATGTTAACAGGTGAAAGTATTCCAGTTGATAAAACAATTGGGGATGTAGTAATCGGTTCTACAATGAATAAAAATGGATTTTTAAAAGTGAAAGCAACTAAGGTAGGAAGAGATACTGCATTAGCTCAAATTATTAAAGTAGTAGAAGAGGCACAAGGTTCAAAAGCTCCTATTCAAAGGGTAGCTGATCAAATTTCTGGTATTTTTGTACCAGTTGTAGTTGGAATCGCGATTATTACATTTGCAGTGTGGATGATCTTTGTTACACCAGGTGATTTTGGCGGAGCACTTGAGAAAATGATAGCAGTACTTGTTATCGCTTGTCCATGTGCATTAGGTCTTGCAACGCCTACATCTATTATGGCTGGATCAGGAAGATCAGCTGAGTATGGTATTTTATTTAAGGGCGGAGAGCATTTAGAAGCAACGCATCGATTAGATACAGTTATTCTAGATAAAACAGGTACTGTGACAAACGGGAAGCCTGTGTTAACAGATGTAATTGTAGCAGATGGATTCCATGAAGAAGAAATACTACGTTTAGTAGGTGCGGCAGAAAAGAATTCTGAACACCCACTTGCAGAAGCGATTGTAGATGGAATTAAAGAAAAGAAAATTGATATTCCAAGTTCAGAAACATTTGAAGCGATTCCTGGATTTGGTATTGAATCAGTTGTAGAAGGGGAACAATTATTAATTGGTACACGCCGATTAATGAAGAAATTCAATATTGATATTGAAGAAGTTTCTAAATCAATGGAAGAGTTAGAACGAGAAGGAAAAACAGCAATGCTTATTGCGATCAATAAAGAATATGCTGGTATAGTTGCCGTTGCGGATACTGTAAAAGATACTTCAAAAGCAGCTATCGCAAGACTTAAGAAAATGGGTCTAGACGTTGTTATGATTACAGGAGATAATACACAAACTGCTCAGGCAATCGCTAAGCAAGTAGGTATTGATCACGTAATCGCAGAAGTATTACCAGAAGGAAAAGCAGAAGAAGTGAAACAACTGCAAGGGCAAGGGCAAGGTAAAAAAGTAGCAATGGTTGGAGATGGAATAAATGATGCTCCAGCACTTGCAACGGCGGATATCGGTATGGCGATTGGAACAGGAACGGATGTAGCGATGGAAGCGGCAGATATTACGTTAATCCGTGGTGATTTAAATAGTATTGCCGATGCAATCTTTATGAGTAAGATGACGATAAGAAATATTAAGCAAAACTTATTCTGGGCACTAGCTTATAATGGCTTAGGAATCCCGATTGCAGCGCTTGGTTTCTTAGCGCCTTGGGTTGCAGGAGCAGCGATGGCATTTAGTTCTGTATCGGTCGTATTAAATGCATTACGATTGCAAAGAGTGAAGTTAAAATAAAGGCTTTATGTGCATAAAGGAACAAAAGAAACAGCATAATGGTCAGATTTTTATTAATTATGTAATGAAAAAAATAGCCCTCTCGTAAACGAGAAGGCTATTTTTCATTATTTTACAGCTTCTTTTAGTTCTTTACCAGCTTTGAAAGCAGGTACTTTAGAAGCTGCGATTTGCATTTCTTCACCAGTTTGTGGGTTACGGCCTGTACGAGCAGCTCTTTCGCGAACTTCGAATGTACCGAATCCGATAAGTTGTACTTTTTCACCAGCAGCTAGAGTGTTAGTGATTGATTCTACTACAGTTTGTACAACTACAGTAGCTTCTTTTTGAGAAATCTCAGCATTTTGTGCTACGTTTTTAATTAATTCTGTTTTGTTCATGTTTTTCACCTCATATGTAAATAATGCTATTTAAGTTGTTATTATAACGTATAAAACATTCGAGAACAAGTGTACGCACATATATTCGTAAAAAAAATGGAATTTGTAATATTTTTTAGATACGTCTATATAGACGGTTCATTTAAGCGGATACAGATTTTTTCTTTAATTCGGTTTGCTCTTTATTGGAAGGTAGTTTCTTATTATAAGATATGAAATAAGGTAATGCCACAAATAACATACCTCCCACTAAGTTTCCGAAGAAAACAAAAATGAAGTTTGGAAAATATTCAATCCATGTTAAATGACCAGCAAAAATTGCAGCTGGGATGACAAACATATTGGCTACAACGTGTTGAAATCCAATTGCAACAAAAGTCATAACTGGGAACCAAATGCCGATAATCTTTCCGATAAATTCTTTACTTCCCATACTAAGCCAAACAGCTAAACAAACGAGCCAATTACATCCGATGGCAGAAATGAAGGCTTGTAGTGGTGTATCTTGTAGTTTAGCTTGCGCAATAGAAACTGTTTTTGCTAAAAAAGCTCCCTCTGTTAATCCGACGACATGACCGAAAAAATAAGCAACGAATACAGCACCTATGAAGTTGCTAAACGTAACAATAACTAAATTTCGAATGAAGTGAAATAAGTCGATTTTTTTATGAAGCCACGCCATTGAAACGGTCATCATATTGCCAGTTACTAACTCACCGCCTGCAAGAATAACGAGTATAAGACCGATAGGGAATACAGCGGCACCTAGAAAACTAGTAAATGATCCCCAAGCTTTTGGCATTGTTCCAATAACATGAATATCGAGTAAATACCCTAATGCTATGAAAGCACCGCCAAAAAAACCGAGAATTAGCATAGGGAGTAATGATAAATGAGCTTTTTTTCTTCCGGAATTAGCAGCAAGTTCCGTGATTTCTTCTGGTGTAAATACAGACATGAATAATCTCTCCTTAATAAAATGATAAAAGAATAAATGGAACATTTTTAAGAATCTATGTATTATAAAAACATGTTATGACTTCTGTATAAATTTGTCAAAGTGAGCAGGGCTGGAATTGAATATAACTAACATTGTTCGTGTTGTCACATGAATGTAACAATAAGGTTTTAAAGTACTTCTAGAGGTGAGAACATGAATACGTATCACGTAAAAGAAGAACAAAAAAAATCAATCGTCAAGATATCTATAATCAGTTTCGTAAGTGTAGTAATGATTTCTATAAGTTTGTATTTCTATGCGACAGAAATAGAACGAAAACTAGTAACAGTTACGTGGAATGAAATAGAAGCTTCTACAATTCCTAAAGAGTTTCATAATAAAAAAATATTACAGTTCTCAGATGTACATTTAGGACCAGAATTCACACTGAAACAATTAGAAAATTTGGTGGAGAAGATGAATGCATTAAGTCCAGATGTAGTAGTTTTCACAGGGGATTTAATAGATAAGTTTGGATCGTACAAAGCCGAAAGAGAAGAAGCGAAAGGGATTTTACAAAAAATACATGCGCCCTTAGGGAAATATGCAGTGTTTGGGAATCATGATAGGGGCGGCGGAGGTAGTTTATTTTATAAAAAATATATGGAGGAAGCTGGTTTCGCTGTGTTAGTCAATGAAGTGCAGAAAATTAAAGCGGAAAACGGCAAATATATTACAATATCAGGTTTGGATGATTTTTTATTAGGTAAGCCGCAAATAGACTCGACTTTAAAACATGTAAGGCAACAAGATTTCAATATGTTATTAGTACATGAGCCGGATGTTGTAGACAAAATAGTACGTTACCCAGTTGATTTTCAAATGTCAGGCCATAGTCACGGAGGACAAGTTCAAATCCCTTTTATCGGTCCATTCATTACGACAAAACTAGCTGAGAGTCATGTTGAAGGTATGTATGAATTAGAAGGAAAGAATAAGCCATTACATTTATACGTAAATCGTGGGATTGGGACAACTCGAATGCCTGTTAGATTTTTGAGTGTACCTGAACTTTCAGTATTTGTATTGAAGCAAAATAGTAACTAATGTATTCAATTCCACATCATCATTCTTAATTTGATTTTGATGAACGAGCGATGTTAATTGATGGTAAATAAAAAACAACAATAGGTCATATAAAACCTATTGTTGTTTTTTATTATTTTTGCAAGGAAATCGCATCAAAATATGTTCTATAGTTATTAGAGAATTCAAAGTTGTTTTTTGCATCCCAATTAATAGACCAAGACATTAGGCCGCGGAATGCAGGATAGCCACTCTCATTTGAAAGTTTATACTTTCCTCCGAAAGGAATTCCCTTAATGATATAATCTAAAGCTTTTTTCATTTCAGTTGGAGAAATATACCCACCACTTGGAGCGGCCGCTGGTGCTGCAGGAAGTCCAATCATGACTTGATCCGAACGAAGAGCTGGGAACATGTTATTTGCATTACCACCTACAGGAAAACCATGTAAGAGCATATCTGCCATAGCGACCTCGTAGTCTGCAGTACCTTGATTGTAGTTATTACCGTCCATTCCAATGCCACTGCCAGCGTTGTAGTGTTGAACGTGAATGTATGTTAGTTTATCTTCCACTCCGTAAATAATCGGTAAATATGCGCCCCAGATGGTTCCGTATGCGCTATAACCGCCTTGAACATAAGCTGTTTCAGGAGCCATGCTTAATAGAAAGTCGGGACCGTAATGATCTGAGATTGTTCGAATAGCCGAAATAAGATTTACGATTTGAGGAGTAGTTGGGTTTTTGAAATTAGTGTCATTACCGTTTAAGTAAATACCTGATTCAAGGTCAATATCTATTCCATTAAAACCGTATTTATCGATTAGAGATTGTATGGAATTAATGAAACGTTGCTTAGCAGCATTGTCAGGAAGTAAAACGACCCCATTTTGTCCACCTATTGAAAGAACTACTTTCTTTCCTTTACTTTTTAAATAAGAAATATCTGATTTGAATTCTGCATCTGTACCATACACAGGAGAAAATTCAACAGTAGAACGATCACCACCAGTTTCCCCAAAAGATACATTGATTACATCCCATTTTGGTGAAACGTCTCTTAATTTAATAATGCCAGTACCGTTATCAAAGTTATGCCAGTATCCAACGAGTAGTTTTGATCCTAAATTGTTTGCTGCTTGTGCTTGAAAGGGGGATAGTGGTAACAGTAAAAAAATTACTAACGTACAACAAATGAATTTGAACTTGTTTAACATATCAACACTCCTATACAAAAAGTTGTCTAGATGTATAATCTTGTTTATTTAATAATATCTGAAAATTCATTCTTTTGTAAGGTAACTATAATTTTCTCAACAATTGTATATGGGAAATTGTTAAACTTAATGAAATAATTTTTATAGGAGCTTGCATTACAATTGTTAAATTCAGAATATTTTGATATATTTTAAAGTGTAGGCCAAGGTTTTTCACATAATACTCTTACATAAAGTTGAACCAATCGGGCATTTACGGGGAGTAGATTCCCACCTAACTTCTTTGCTTCCCCTGAATTTTGAGGTGGGGGTCTTACTGCCCGTTAATGCGGGGCAAATTTCAAAATTACGTTTGAAAGGGGATGTACAAGAGTTGGAAAAAAATCTTAAGAAAGACCTCAAAATACGCCATATTACAATGATTTCAATTGGTGGCGTAATAGGAGCTGGTTTGTTTGTTGGAAGTGGGGCGGTTGTACATTCAGCCGGACCAGGTTCTATCATTTCATATGCATTAGCAGGACTTCTAGTTATTTTCGTTATGAGAATGCTTGGAGAAATGGCAGCTATTAACCCGACAAGTGGGTCATTTGCAACATATGCAAGAGAAGCAATTGGTCCATGGGCCGGTTATACAATTGGGTGGCTATATTGGTTTTTCTGGGTAATTGTTATTGCAATAGAAGCCACAGCAGGTGCTGGTATTATTCAATACTGGATTCCAGAAATTCCACTTTGGTTATTAAGCCTAATATTAACGATTTTATTAACATTGACGAATGTTTTTTCGGTGAAATCATTTGGAGAGTTTGAATATTGGTTTTCTTTTATTAAAGTAATAAGTATCGTTTTGTTCCTTTGTCTTGGACTAGCTGTTATTTTAGGATTTGTACCAGGAACGGAAGCACCTGGCACTTCGAATTTAGTAGGACAAGGAGGATTTATGCCAAACGGTATAAGTTCGGTGCTACTTGGAATTACTGTCGTTATATTTTCATTTATGGGATCTGAGATTGTTGCAGTAGCTGCTGGAGAATCTGCTGAACCTGTAAAAGCAGTAAAAACAGCAACAAATAGTGTAATTTGGCGTATTCTCGTATTTTTCATTGGATCGATTGCTGTAGTTGTTACACTTCTTCCATGGAATTCAGCGAACATACTAAAAAGTCCGTTTGTAGCGGTACTGGAACATATAGGGATACCAGCGGCAGCACAAATTATGAATTTTATCGTTTTAACAGCTGTACTTTCTTGTTTAAATTCTGGTTTATATACGAACTCAAGAATGCTTTTTTCGATGGCAGAAAGAGGAGATGCTCCAAAGGCGTTTTTGAAATTGAACAATAGTGGTGTTCCAGTTCGGGCAGTTTTATTCGGAACGTTCTTCGCTTATATTGGAGTTGTTTTTAGTTATATATCTCCAGATAAAGTCTTTTTATTTTTAGTGAATGCATCTGGCGGGATTGCGTTGCTCGTTTATCTCGTTATAGCTGTTTCGCATTTAAAGATCCGTAAAAAAATGGGGAAAGTAGAACAACAAAATTTGAAAGTGAAAATGTGGTTTTTCCCGTATGTAACGTATGTTACAATTGCCGCTATTATAGCAGTTTTAGTTGCGATGCTTGCAATTGAATCTTTACGTTCACAAGCACTTTTGACGATGCTTGTTACTGTTCTTATAATACTTTCTTATTTTATTTTTAATAGAAATAAAAATAGTACAGTATCGAATACTACAAGTAAGAATGAGGAATCTGTTCGATTCTAATTTCTTGTTTTCGAAGAGATTTACACCCAATCATTGCTATAAAAGAATCATATATAATCATAGAAATGAGTAATTACTATTGTCATAGTGAATATAAACTTTTTTCTTGACTTTTTATACGAAGGCGAGCAGAATGGTAAAAAAGGAAGGGGGGATGACGATGGAAGATTACGTATTAGAGCTGTATAACCTGCTATATACGACAGAATGGCAAGATATTGTTTCGTTTCTAGGAATCGTATTTTGTATGAAAATAGTAATTGTATATATGGAAGAGCAAGGTATGTTCTATTCCTTCTCATCCCCGTTCGATATGCAACGCGAGCCGTTGCTAAACTATGCCAATGTGAATTACGAACAATTTCCTTTTGTTATTTTCTTTATGATTCGATTTATTACAGCAATTGTAAAGAAAAAGGAAAGTGACGATGAAGAGTGCCACTCAACTTGTAATATAGCGAATGTTTTTTAAGCTAAATACAAGGAGGAGATTTATATGTGGTTTCGATTTCTTATGATTGGTTTCTTTTCATTAACAGCAATTTCTTTAATGGGATACCAAGTGTCTGAAATTTTTCAAGCATATAGCGATACATTTTTTAACAAAAACTAATCGCATTGCTATTTGAATAATAAAGCGATAAAATCCTTCTTAAGAAGTTTTATTAAGAAGGGTTTTTTTCTTTGTTTTGTCTTGCTGTGTCAAACTATTGTCACATTTACACTGTGAATAGTATGTTAAAATAGTGAGGTTACGTATACATATTTGAAGGAAGAGGGAGTGACCATTTTGGTGGATCAATCAACAAATCAGAAAAGCTATGCTCCTATTGTGATAACGCTTTCTGTAATTGTAAATGCGATTATTTTATTTTTGTTCTTTGGACCTGTTGGCTATGAAGGAGAAGTACATTTTGATGTAACGATTTTACCAATGTTAAACGCAATTTTTAATAGCTTTACGTTCGTATTCTTATTAGCAGCGCTATACTCTATTATTAAGAAGAATGTGAAAATGCACCGTGGTTTCATCCTGGCAGCATTTACGACGACGTTGCTATTTTGTGTTTCTTATTTATCGTATCATTACTTAGCGCCGGCAACACATTTTGGCGGAGAAGGGTTTATTAAATATGTGTATTTCATCATTTTAATTACACATATTATCCTGGCAGCAATTATTGTACCACTTGCATTGTTTGCACTTGTATTTGGTTTTACAAATCAATTAACACGTCATCGTAAAATTGTACGTTGGACGATGCCGATTTGGTTATATGTAAGTTTATCTGGTGTTATTGTTTACTTAATGATCTCACCTTATTATCAATAAAAAATCTCAGCCTATAGGCTGGGATTTTTTTGTTAGGCAAATATTTTTGTGAAATGAAAAAAATATGGTATACAAAAGTATAGTTACTTTTCATATAGAAGGGATGGTAAAGGGATATGCAAAATTTTGTATTTCGTAATCCAACGAAACTTATTTTCGGTAAAGGGCAATTAGAACAGTTGAAAACTGAAATTCCACAGTTTGGTAAAAAAGTTCTTCTCGTATACGGGGGAGGTAGTATTAAAAGAAACGGTATTTATGATAATGTAATTTCTATTTTAAAAGATATAAATGCAGAAGTGTTTGAATTGACAGGCGTTGAACCGAATCCACGTGTATCAACTGTAAAGAAAGGAATTCAAATTTGTAAAGATAACGGTGTTGAATTTATTTTAGCAGTTGGTGGAGGAAGTGTAATTGACTGTACGAAGGCAATTGCTGCTGGTAGTAAGTACGATGGAGATGTGTGGGATATTGTAACGAAAAAAGCTTTTGCTAGTGAGGCATTACCATTTGGTACTGTACTTACGCTTGCAGCAACAGGATCTGAAATGAATGCTGGTTCTGTCATTACAAACTGGGAAACGAATGAAAAATATGGCTGGGGTAGTCCAGTTACTTTCCCGCAATTTTCAATTTTAGATCCCGTTCATACTGCGTCTGTACCGAGGGATCAAACAATTTACGGTATGGTAGATATTATGTCGCACGTATTAGAGCAATATTTCCACCACGGAACAAATACAGAATTACAAGATCGTTATTGTGAGTCTATTTTAAAAACAGTAATTGAAACTGCCCCTAAGCTTTTAAGTGATTTAGAAAGTTATGAGCATAGAGAAACTATTTTATACTGCGGTACTATGGCGCTAAACGGTATTTTAGCGATGGGAGTAAAAGGAGACTGGGCAACACACAATATTGAGCACGCAGTTTCTGCGGTTCATGATATACCACACGGAGGTGGCCTTGCGATTTTATTCCCGAACTGGATGAAGCATGTTGTAGATGAAAATGTAAGTCGTTTTAAACAATTCGCTATTCGTGTATTCGATGTAGAAACAGATGGAAAGACTGATCGAGAAATTGCGTTAGAAGGAATTGAGGCGTTACGTCAATTTTGGACTTCAATTGAGGCACCAGTAACGTTATCTGATTATGCTATTGGAGAAAATGAAATTGATGTAATGGCGGATAAAGCGATGGCTTATGGCGAATTTGGTAACTTTAAAAAATTAAATAAAGACGATGTTTTAAGCATATATAAAGCTTCCCTATAAGTGAAGCGAGTAAAGGAACCCATTTGATATAACAATCCAATGGGTTTCTTTTTTGTTGTTTATAACTGTTTGTGACTGATTTTGATTATTTGTGAATGTTTGTGGTTGATTTTTGTGATCGTTTTCATTATACTGTAATCAAAGAAGAGGTGAATGAAATGTTAACTCCTGAACGTCATCAAATGATATTGCAACTTGTAAAAGAGCAGAAGGTTGTTAAATTACAACAATTAGTGGAAAGAACAGAAAGCTCTGAATCAACAATTCGTCGTGACTTAGCACAATTGGAAAAGCAAAGGTTATTAAAAAGAGTTCATGGTGGTGCGGCTGTTTTAACGGGAAAAGGACAGGAGCCAACGATGGTTGAAAAATCATCCAAAAACATTCAAATAAAACAACAAATTGCGAAGTATGCGGCTAACGTTGTGGAACAAGGTGATTGTATTTATTTAGATGCAGGAAGTACAACATTTGAAATGATTCCATTTTTAATAAATAAAGATGTTACCGTTGTTACGAATGGACTTATGCATATTGAAGCTTTAGTTGAAAATAATATTCGTGCATATTTACTAGGCGGAATGATGAAGAGTAGGACGAAAGCTTTAATCGGTGCAATGGCGCAGGAAAGTATGCAGAAGTATCGTTTTGATAAATGTTTTTTAGGAGCGAATGGTGTACATGAACAGCTTGGTTTTACAACACCAGATCCAGAAGAGGCACTTTTAAAGCAAATGGCATTAACATTAGCAAATGAAGGATATTTCTTAATAGATGAAAGTAAGTTTTCGGAAGTTGCGTTTGCGAAAATTGCCAATGTGGAAGAGGCAAATATTATTACAAACCATTTAGAAATTGATTTAGAAAAATATAAAAGACAAACCAATGTAATTGAGGCTGATAAACAATGATCTATACAGTAACTTTAAATCCATCTATTGATTATGTAGTACAAGTTAATTCCTTAGATTTAGGCGCAGTAAATCGAGCGGAGAAAGATATGAAGTTTCCTGGAGGAAAAGGAATTAATGTTTCTCGCGTTCTTCATCGTTTAGGTGTTGAAAATGTAGCGCTTGGATTTACTGGTGGATTTACCGGTCGATTTATTAAAGATGTATTACAGACAGAAGGTGTAATAACACACTTCATCCAAGTAAGTGAAGATACTCGAATTAACGTGAAAATAAAAGGACGAGAAGAGACAGAATTAAATGGACAAGGTCCTAGTGTGACTAAGGAACAATTTGAACAATTAATGAAACAAATTGAAAGTATGGAGCAGGGAGATTGTGTTGTACTAGCTGGAAGTGTACCAGCGTCTATCCCAACTACTTTTTATGCATCAATCGCAGCGTTCGGAGCTGAAAAAGGCATTCGTGTAGTAGTAGATGCAAGTGGTAGTGCCTTGCAGCATGTAGTTAAAAATAAACCATTTTTAATAAAGCCTAATCATCATGAACTTGGTGAGTTATTCGGAGTAGAGATTTCCACAGTAGAAGATGTTTTACCATATGGAAGAAAATTAGTTGAACAAGGTGTAGAGCACGTTATCGTATCAATGGCTGGAGATGGGGCTTTATTATTTACGGCAGAAGGTATATATGAAGCAACTATTCCAAAAGGTGTTGTAATTAATTCGGTTGGGGCTGGAGATTCTCTCGTTGCGGGATTTGTAGGAAGATATGAACAGACAAAAGATATTGAAAAGGCATTTCAATATGGCGTTGCAACAGGGAGTGCAACAGCATTTTCAGCCGATTTATGTGAAAAGAAAAAAGTAGAAGAATTATTGTCGCAAGTAATTGTAACTAAGCGATAGGGGGAAGCAACATATGAAAATTACAGAACTATTAAAAAGGGATGCAGTTATTATGAATTTGACAGCTTCAAATAAAGAAGCTGTCATAGATGAGTTAGTTGAGAAATTAAACGGGGCAAATCGTTTAAATAGCAAAGCTGAATTTAAAGAAGCTATTTTAAAGCGGGAGTCACAAAGTACAACCGGCATTGGCGAAGGGATTGCTATACCTCATGCGAAAACAAAAGCTGTTAAGCAACCAGCGATTTGTTTTGGTAGAAGTGTAAGCGGTATCAACTATGAATCGCTTGACGGACAACCTGCGCATTTATTCTTTATGATTGCTGCGAGTGAAGGGGCGAATAATACGCATTTAGAAACGTTATCACGCCTATCTACACTATTAATGGATGAAGGGTTTCGTAAGCAATTGTTAGAAGCGAAGGATGAAGAAGAACTTCTTCGTTTATTTGATGAAAAAGAAAATGAAAAAGAAGAAGAGGTTGAAGTTGCAAAACCAGAAGGGAATGAACCGTACGTATTAGCTGTTACAGCTTGCCCGACTGGAATCGCTCACACATATATGGCTGCAGATAGCTTGAAAGCAAAAGCAGAAGAGCTAGGAATTGCAATTAAAGTTGAAACGAACGGATCAACAGGTATAAAAAACGGTTTAACGAAAGAGGATATTGAACGCGCAACGGCTATAATTGTTGCGGCAGATAAACAAGTAGAAATGAACCGTTTTGCTGGGAAACATGTTATTCAAGTGCCAGTCGCTGATGGGATTAGAAAAACGGAGACGCTTCTTAATCGGGCTGTAAAACAAGATGCACCAATCTTTAAAGGTGTAAAAGAGGATGGAAAGGTAGAAAATACGGAGAAAGAAAAAGGATTAGGAATTTATAAGCATTTAATGAACGGCGTAAGTAATATGCTTCCATTCGTTGTTGGTGGCGGGATTTTAATTGCGCTAGCGTTTTCGTTTGGTGGTATAAAAGCAGAAGGTCCTTTAGCTGAATTGTTCATGTCTATTGGAGGAGGGGGAACAGGGGCATTTCTATTCCTTGTACCAATTTTAGCAGGATTTATTGCTAGTTCTATTGCTGATCGTCCTGGTTTTATGCCTGGTGTTGTCGGAGGATTTTTAGCGGCACATGCGAATGCTGGATTTTTAGGTGGATTAATTGCTGGTTTCTTAGCCGGATATGTTGTTTTAGGATTGAAAAAATTATTTTCAGGGTTACCAGTACAGTTAGAAGGAATTAAGCCTGTTTTGTTATATCCAGTCTTTGGATTATTGATTACAGGAGTTGTTATGCAAAAAGTAGTAATTCCGCCTGTAGTAGCATTGAATGAAATGTTAACAGGATGGTTAAATGGTTTGAACGGTACAAATGCTATATTACTAGGTCTTATTTTAGGTGCGATGATGGCAATTGATATGGGTGGTCCAATTAATAAAGCAGCATTTACGTTTGGTATTGCTGCGATAGAAGCGAAGAACTTTGGGGTGCATTCAGCGGTTATGGCCGGTGGTATGGTGCCACCGCTTGCAATTGCGTTAGCAACTACCTTCTTTAAATCGAAGTTTACAGAAGCGGAACGTAAGTCTGGTTTAACAAATTATATTATGGGGGCATCGTTTATTACAGAAGGTGCGATTCCATTTGCAGCAGCAGATCCGGTTCGGGTAATTGTCAGTTGTGTTGTCGGTTCAAGTATTGCAGGTGCATTATCAATGTTATTCCAAATTACATTACCAGCACCGCATGGTGGATTGTTTGTTATCGCTTTAGTCAATAAACCAGTGTTATATATTTTCTCGATATTGATAGGGGCAGTTGTTTCTGCTCTTATGATAGGAATTTGGAAAAAGAAAGTTAAATAATACGTGTAAAGGGAGTAGCTTTTATTAGCTGCTCCTTTTTATTACAAAAAAGGAGGTTAATAATTGGAGAATGATGAATTTTGGTAAAAGATGTAATGAAATATGATTTTTTTGTAACAAAAAAGTAATACTGTAATTTTTTCTGGAAAAAAATTCTGGTGCTTGTATGTGGAAAATATATGAAAACTATTGAAGATTCTATTAGAAATGGGGTTCATTAATATGGAAATTTATGTTACAACTCATTAATCGCATATTACGAATGGTTTGTAATTGTGTGATTTCGAAAAATACTAAAAATCTGTTGCTATAATAAAAATACGAAAACAAAGCAAATGGAGGCTATTCATGAAAAAATTATTAGGTATAGCAACGGCGGCAGTTTTTGGTCTTGGGATTTTTGCAGGTTCTGCGAAAGCAGAAACGATTGTAACAACAGACGTATTAAATGTTAGAGAAAACCCAACTGTAGAGTCTAAGCTTGTAGGTAAAATGTTAAGTGGAAATAAATTAGATGTTGTAAATACAGAAAACGGATGGACAAAAATTAAATTAAATGGTCAAGAAGCGTTTGTAAGTGCTGAATTTACAAAAAGTACATATTATGTGACGGCGGGTGTGTTAAATGTTCGCGCTGGAGCGAATACTGACTCAGAAATTCTTGGTAAACTGAATAAAAATGATGTAATTGAAACGACAAATCAAGTTCAAAATGAATGGTTGCAATTTGACTATAATGGAAAAACAGGATATGTTCATGTGCCATTTTTAACAGGAACAGCACCAGTGATTGAAAAGAAAGAAGTTGCAACGAAAGAAGAAGCGCCGGAAAGAGTAAATACGCCGGTTAAAAGTAATAAAGTAGTTAAGGGTAAAGAATCTGTTAAGAATGTAGAATCAAGTAAACCTGTGGCAAAACAGCAGTCAACTACGAAACAAGTTGCGAAATCTAATGAAACAAGTGCACCGGCTGGTGGACGTGAAATAACGGTAGAAGCGACAGCATATACAGCAGATCCGAGTGAGAATGGTTCGTATGGTGGTCGTGTATTAACTGCAATGGGGCATGATTTAACAGCGAATCCAAATATGAAAGTAATTGCTGTTGATCCTAAAGTAATTCCACTTGGATCAAAAGTATGGGTAGAAGGATATGGAGAAGCGATTGCTGGAGATACTGGTGGGGCGATTAAAGGAAATCGTATTGATGTTTTAGTTGGCTCAGATGGTAGTGCGAATAGCTGGGGGCGCAAATCTGTAAAAGTGAAAGTGATAGAGTAGTGTATATGTATTAATATAAAAGGCGGTTGCTTGAAAGTATGTAAGCAACCGCCTTTTATGGATTATTGAAAAGGGTAAATAGTTTTACCTGTAATAATTTTATATGCACTGCAAAATTGGTTTTGTATATACTCTGTATCTTTATTTTCTAGATGTAATGTTGTTTCTTGGAGAGCAGAATGAAAAGAACGTAGTAAACAATTTAAGGCAAAGTATAATTCTTCTTGTGAACAATTGTGTTCTTTTGTAGCAGTAGCTAAAATGAGGTCTTTTGTCAAAGATGAAAAATTGATAGTGGATTGTTTCATAGTTAACTCATCCTCTCGAAGGTATTTTTAATCATGTATATGCGGAATTGGACAAACTATGTTCTTTTTTATTTATAATTTCATGTACCGTAATGAAAGAACTTGCAATCATGCCGTTAAAATTGGTAAGATTGGATATAATCAATAGATGGAGTACATTACATAAAGAGAGTTGAATGATATGGGAGAAGTGCAACGTGAAAAAGTTGCTGTCATCATTGGACCAACTGCTGTTGGGAAGACGAAGTTAAGTATTGATCTTGCCAAAGCGTTAAATGGTGAAATTATAAGTGGAGATTCCATGCAGATTTATCGTACGATGGATATTGGAACCGCAAAGGTGACGAAAGAAAAGATGGACGGAATTCCACATTATATGGTTGATATAAAAAATCCGGAAGAATCATTTTCGGTTGCCGAATTTCAAGAACGTGTTCGTAAGCATATTCGCGAGATTACAGAGCGTGGTAAATTGCCGATTATCGTTGGTGGAACTGGTCTGTATATACAATCTGTTTTATTCGATTATCAGTTTACGGATGATGCTGGTGATGTTATATACCGAGAACAAATGGAAAAGTTAGCATTAGAACGTGGTGTGGAATATGTACATAAGAAATTACAGGAAGTAGACCCAGAAAGCGCTGAGCGTATTCATGCAAATAATGTACGCCGTGTCATTAGGGCGTTAGAAATTTTCCACACGACGGGTGAAAAAATGAGTGATCAACTTGAAAAACAAGAAAACGAGTTATTATACGATGTTTCCTTAATTGGCTTGACAATGGATCGTGAAATGCTATACGATCGCATTAACTTACGAGTTGATATAATGATGGACCAAGGTTTATTAGAAGAAGTAGAAGGGTTGTATAATCGAGGGATACGAGATTGTCAATCTATTCAAGCGATTGGGTATAAAGAGATATATGATTATTTTGAGGATCGTGTCTCTTTAGAAGAAGCGGTATCACAATTAAAGACGAATTCACGTCGTTATGCAAAACGTCAATTAACGTGGTTCCGTAATAAGATGGATGTCACATGGTTTGATGTTACAGACGGTGAAAAAACGTCAGAAATTTTACGATACATAGAAGGAAAGCTACAACTAAAGTCGAATAATAGTAAGTAGAGAAAAAGAGGAGGATTCGACATGAAGCAATCAATCAATATTCAAGATCAGTTTTTAAATCAACTCCGTAAAGAGAATACGTTTGTTACGCTGTACTTATTAAATGGTTTCCAGCTTCGTGGGTTAATTAAAGGATTTGATAATTTTACAGTCCTACTGGAAACAGAAGGTAAGCAACAGCTTATTTATAAACATGCAATTTCTACATTCGTACCACAAAAAAATGTTTCAATTGAATTAGAGTAGTAATAAATTATTGTACATAACAAAAAAAGAGCGAGTTTCTGGTCATCTCCCTGTCAAGTAGACAGTCATAAAAAGAGTATTATGCCACGGCCTTTTCCCGATATTCTATCGGGGA